>QHXG01000202.1 GCA_003222845.1 Acidobacteriota bacterium
GGGCCAGTCGCGCGGGTCCAGCTTCTCAGCTTCCGCCTGATCGAATCGCTGGAGAATTCGGTGAAGGTGCTCCGGTCCCCGGTGTTCACGTATTCTCGTCAGCCGCCCCCGCACCTCTTCATCCGTTGGCGGACTAGGGAAGAACGGCTGGCGCAAAGCACGGAGATAGAAACCTGTTCCGCCAACCAAGAGTACGCGGCGATTGCGTGATTCGATCTCTTCAATCTTCTTGAGGGCGACGCGGGCCCAATCCGCCGCCGTGAAGTTTACGTGAGGCCAAACGAAGTCGATCAAATGATGGGGTACGCCGCGTCGCTCTGCAAGCGGGACCTTCGCCGTGGCGATCTGAATGCCCTGGTAAACCTGCACCGAGTCACAGTTGATGATTTCGCCGCCAAGACGCAACGCCAGCTCGATTCCCAGCTCGCTTTTGCCGGAAGCGGTCGGACCAACGATGGCGATGATGGGTGCGCAGGCATCCGGGCTGCATTCTTTTTCTATCTGAAAGTCTTTGTTGGATTGACTCACCCGCGAGCGATGATAAGCCGAATTGCGATGACGAGCCAGATGATGACGAGCAGTAGAATGGCGCCGATAATTTGATTGCGGGAGAAACGCATTTTCAGTCATGATCTTAGATCATCTGGGAAGCCACACAAAATAGACGCGGTTTTGGTGAAGTATCCTCTGTTAGTGATGAATAAGAGTTGTATAATACTGTAAATGTATATTGAGGAGGCAATCATGAGTGAGGTGCGACGACCCATAGATCCGAGAGACTTTACCAAAATTCCAAGAATCCGGGAGATCATAAAGACTCTTCCGGAAGAGATAAGAGTCTGTTCAAAGCACGGCGAGGAGGTAAGCATTCAAGAGAGTGATTTTTCTCTGAATCCTGAACCGGCTGCGCCCTTTAATAGAGCGGACTGGGTAGGTTGCTGTGAAGAGGCAATCGATAAGGTGATCGAGGGTGTGCAAGAGACGCTGGAATTGATTGACCGCGCTAAGCAAACGTACGTGGACGAGTTGGCCCGGAAACTCGAACCCGAGCATACAGGGAAGATTGTGGCCATCGAGCTTGGAACTAATGAGTATTTTGTCGGAGATGATGAGCTTACCGCTTCGGACAAAGCTCGCGCGTCGGGACACGCGGGGGCACTCTTCTTCTTGCGCGTAGGCTCTCCCTATGCCCACCGTTTGATGACGCCTCGCCAGTGATGCAAATAGACGGCTATTTTAATGTTCGCTACGAGCCGGTAATCAAACTGGACGTTGGTTCGTCACAAATAGAGTTAGGATTGCCGCCTAATGATCGATTACGTCAAACGCACAGTGACGATCGTGCAAAGTTAGCTTGTTTCGGCCGTTGTCAATGATTGCGGCATACTCTAGTACATCTTAGTCAATTCGATGCCCGTGTAGTAAGTCTTCAAGATCTGCTCGACCGTGAAACCCTGCTTCGCCAAACCATAGGCGCCGAATTGGCACATACCAACGCCGTGACCCCATCCGCGCCCGGTGAAGATGAATCCAATCACCCGATCGTTTTCGTTATAGATTCGATCGATGACGAAAAGCTGTTCCTTCAAACCGAGGGCCGAACGGATGCGGCCGCTGCGAATATGACCGACGCCCTGCGAGCCGATGACTTCCAAATCGACTACGCGTCGTGACGAGCCGCGTTTGGCGATGCGCAGATCGTTGATGGATCCGATGCCGCGCACTGATTTTCCGAGACGAGCCTGCACCGCATTGAGAGACAGCTCGGTGGTCCAATTACTTAAGGACGAGAATCGGTCGGCAGCAGCGCCGTTTGGCGCCGGCCGAACTTCGAGATAATCGACTCCTTCTTTCCCGCTGACATGAAAAGTTACCGGCTCTCCGCCTACCAGCGCCAGCGATTTCAATTGATAGAGATGCTCCCCAAATTCGCGGAAGAGAAACGCTTCGCGGCTGACGACTACCGGTTGGTCCTTGCCCTTGGTCGAACGCAGCATCATCAGGCCAGCGGAAGCGGGGCGAGTTGTCCCTTTCTGAAGCGCGAGCAAGTTGCGGGCTTCGAGCAGGTGAGAAATCGCGTGCAGCGCGCGGGCGCGAGACATTGTTTCTTTCGGGCGCAGCGAAGCATCGGCAAAAAGCGAAAGTGCGCCGTCGCGAAGCAACATGGCCACATCGGCGCGATTTGATGTCGGAATTTCTTCGTTGTCACGAAAGCTGAGCAAGTAGTCGACGTCCGCAGAATTTAAAAGCGTGTCGGCGCGACCTTCGCCAAAGACTGCCGCGACCAAGGCCGTGCT
Source organism: Acidobacteriota bacterium (assembly GCA_003222845.1). Taxonomy (GTDB): domain Bacteria; phylum Acidobacteriota; class Blastocatellia; order Pyrinomonadales; family Pyrinomonadaceae; genus UBA11740. The sequence goes on from QHXG01000202.1 coordinate 2,298, forward strand.
GAACCTCGGCGGCTTGGTGACCTCTTCCGGTGCATTGAATGAAGCGTTGCGCGCGACACGCGCAGCGGCGTTGAGCCACGCATGCGCTTCTGATTCCGATAGGTGCGTCGACAGCCACGAGCTGGAGACTTTATCGGCCGGTAAAGCGAAACCGTTGACCGATAACAAGGCCGCGTCGCGGGCAAACACAAGATCTCTTTCTTCTTTGATCTCAAACAGCTCGCGCGAACTCTTAATTGTAAATGGCGCGAATGGCGCCTTCACTTCGGCGGCGCACTCGCGTCCGCGTAAGTACGGCACGGCTTCGTTGAAAATATTTTCGGAATCTTCAGTTCGCCCGCCGCACGTCGAAGTGTAGAGCGCGTTTATGGGCTCACCGTTATAGGTCGCAATCAGCCCTCGGGTCTCGTCGACGGCACGCGAGGTCAACGATGTTTCGCTGGTCAGCCCGCGATAGACCTGCGAGCGCGTCGTCGGCAACAAATCAAAACCTTCAGAAGCGAATTGTCCGCGGTTTTTCAGCGCATAGGTGCGCGCCGCGATCGCTTGCGCCTTCAAAGCTTCCAGCGCCGGGTAAGACAATTCATTCGGCACGACGCCGCGCACGTAATCTTCCAACCCGATAACGTTGACGACGGTCAGAGCGCCACGGGCATTTGCAAAGACTTCAATCTTGCCTCGAAAAGGTTTGTCATTGAAACGCACGGGCGCGTTTGCCTCGTCGCTGGACGCAAGCGTCAAAGGAGCGCTGGAATGAAAGAGCGGCGCCGCGCCGCGAGCAAAGGCGACTAACTCGCGCGTAGGCGCGCTCAGGCGAGAGGTCAGCTTTACTTTGTTAGTTCCAGTTGAGTTCGTTGGTCGATTCGATGTGGGAGTTGATTCCGTGCCAGTGCCTGGAAGGGAAGAGTTGCCACTTGTCATCGGCGTTTTGAATGAGGTGATGACTTCAAACCCCGCATCTTCCAGCTTCGCTGATACGGCCTCGGCGTCTTCTCCGGATTGTTTGACCACGATCACACGCCACTTGTCCGGCGCATCCGCCACCGCCCGCGCATCTTCGTTGACTAACTGATGGACTGAATCGGCCAAACGCTCAGCTTCTTCGCGCGAGAGCGATCGGGCAATCTCAACTTCATAGTTTTGGGAACTAGATTGGCGTGACGGCGACAACAACCGCGATTCGATTCGCAGCCGCGTCGTGTCCAGAGGCTGCGTGCTGGAATTGAGTTCGGAGGCGTTCAGCAACCGTGCCGTAGTCGATATTGTGGCTGCGCGCGTATCAGTCGAAAGCGCGATGCGCAGAATCGGTTCTTGAGAGATAGATGGCCCGGGAACAGCGCTCGCGTTCTTGGTGATTGAGCGCGGCTCTGACGGCCAAGTGTTTTGGGGCTTTTCGGACCTGTCGTCTTGGGTGCGGCGCTCGCGCGTTTCTTGAGCGATGATTGATGGTGCGACGGATAATGGTGAGATCAGAATGCTCGCGACAAGCAACACAATCAAGTTTCTTTGATTCGGATCTCTCATCGCGATTAGATTTTCCGCACAAAAGGAGAGCGACCGGGCGGGCCAGGGGTATCTTACTACAGAATTCGGTCCGGGCAGCCAAAAAGTTCACGAAATGCAAAGCAGGCCTAACAGGTGCTGAAAGAACACAGAGGGGTCCAATTAAATTCGCGCGGTTTGTCGAATATGTTCGTATTTGTTTTTCCACTAGCCCAGGCATTCAGAGCCTGTGTCAGAACCCGGAGCGGTAGCGATGGGATCCTGCAATTCGGCTTGATTTTGTGATCCCATCGCTACCGCTCCGGGTTCTGACACGGCTTTTGACACAGACTCTTCACGCCTGGGTTGCTGGAAGTGGCGTTAGTTCTTGAGCAACCATTTATGGGGCTTTCGCAGATACCTTCGGGAAAGACACGGCTACGGCAATTGTGGCAAGCCTCCTGAAAGGAGGCTTGTGGATTAATCGTCTTAAGTTCCCCAGGCGTAAACGCCTGGGCTAGAGAAATGACCTTCAACCGCCGAACGAGCCAATGAACTACTTGGCTGAGTTCATCTTATCCAACGCTGATTAAGTTTACCGTCATTTCGCTTCTTCTTTTTGCGATCATCAATTCCCACGGGCGTCACTCGCGCACGGTGGCGACGAAAATGAAGACTCCGGCGACGCCAAATGCACCGGCCATAACGAATGGCGTTTGGGGCGTGACTTTCCAAAGCAGTCCGCCGATTGCTGCTGCCGGAGTAATCGCCAAGCTGCGCAATAGATAGTAAAGCCCGACGCTGCGCGCACGCAGTTGGGACTGGGCAAAATCCACAATCATCGCCTTTCGTGCCGGCTCTCCGATTTCTCTGAGTCCTCCGATGATAAACGCTATTACGAGTCCCGCGAAGTTGTGGGCCAAGATAATTGAGAGCGGGTACAAGGCAAAGGCACAGAAGGTTGCGATAATGAACGGTCGCCGTCCGACGCGATCGGCCGCTTTCGCTGCGGGCAGGTAGATCAGAATTGTGGTCAGAAACAAAATTGCCAGCAGCGTTCCAAATCTCGCCACACTGACATGCAGCACATTCGTGACGTAAAGAATGACCAGCACATCAGTCATTCCTTCGCAAGTTCGAATGAAGATATCGGAAATGAGCAGACGCTTGAGCTCGCTTTGAAACGAATCCCAGACGCCGAAAATGTTGGTGGAATGATGCGCTTCACTGGTGATGTTGATGAGTCTTATAAGCAGAAACGTCATCGCGGCAATGGCTAGAGTAATTATTAGCCCGAGATGAACTCCCGTAACGATACCGCGCGACGCGATGATTATTCCTCCGATAACCGGCGCGATGACGATGGGCACGCGCTTCAGGATCGATTGAATCGAAAATCCCATCGCACGTTTTTCGGTGGGCAGCGCATCGCCGATAACCGCGAAGATTGCCGGTGAAGCCATGCTCTGCCAGGCCATCACGAACGCGAGCCCAACGAAAGTGAAAGGCCAGGAAGGCCCCAGCAAGTAAACCAGATACCCGATGCAGGCGAGGGAAAGAAAAATGAAAAATGCGCGTCTGCGGCCAAACCGATCGGCAATCCACCCGCCCGGATATTGGTAGATAGCATCGAAAAAATCTTCCGCCGTTCCGAATAAGCCGATGACCGGAATGCTGGCGCCGAGAGCTTGCAGATACTTCGGGAGAAATTTCTTCCAAAGCTCTTCGCCAAAGCCCAGGAGAAAAACGGCGCCCGAAGCCGCCACGACGTTGCGTTCGAGACTGAGATAGTTCGCTATCCGGGCGCGGCGCCCGGGCGGGTCGTTTAGCGTTTTCTTTCGATTCATTTCGTCCGGCAGCTGTGCGCAAAAACGTTGTCGGTAGTCAAAGTCGCCCCTTTCCAAACGCCCTCTCCCTTTGGGAGAGGGTGGGGTGAGGGATTACCGAGCACAGCGAACCTCTCCCACACCTTTCTTCTCTTTTCTCTACGCTTCGCGCCCTCACCCTGACCCTCTCCCAGAGGGAGAGGGAATAAGAAACCTGCTTACCGACAATGTCTTGGCGCACTGGTCCCCGTAGCTACTTCTGTCTCTTGAACTCAGATAGTGCTATAAGTACGTCGCAAAGTTCCACTGGCGTACTACCGATCTTCATGACAACTCCTGAAACGGCAAAGAAGATGACCGCGGAAGAACGGCGACTGGAAGAGTCTCGCCAGCGCACGAAGCATTGGAAACGTTGGGGTCCGTATCTCAGCGAGCGCGCGTGGGGAACCGTGCGCGAGGATTACAGTCCAAATGGCGCTGCCTGGGATTATTTTCCACATGACCACGCGCGGTCGCGCGCTTATCGCTGGAATGAAGACGGGCTCGCCGGTATTTCTGATCGTCATCAAATGATCTGCTTCGCGCTGGCCCTGTGGAATGGGCTTGATCCGATTATCAAGGAACGCGCTTTCGGACTAACAGGCAGCGAGGGTAATCACGGCGAGGACGTGAAAGAGTATTTTTTCTACCTCGATTGCACACCCACGCACTCCTACATGAAATATCTCTACAAATATCCGCAGGCCGCGTTTCCTTATGCGCAACTTGTTGAAGAGAACCGCCGTCGTGGTCGAGAGGCGCCGGAATTTGATCTGATCGATACCGGCGTGTTTGACGACGATCGCTACTTCGATGTTCTGGTTGAATACGCCAAGGCGGATGCCGACGATATTCTCATCAAAATCACGGCCATCAATCGTGGGCCTGAGCCGGCGCTGTTTCATCTGCTGCCGACTATCTGGTTTCGCAATCGCTGGACCTGGGGAGACAACGACGATCCGAAGCCAAGTTTGCGAAAAGCAAATGCGCAGGACGCGACGGCGATCGAGCTAAATCATTTTCGATATGGCGAGCGCTGGCTTTATTGCGAGGGCACGCCCGAGCTGCTTTTCACCGAGAACGAAAGCAACAATCAGCGTCTCTTCGGCTCGGCGAATTCCTCGCCATACGTCAAGGACGCCATAAATGATTACCTGGTGCATCGCGTGGACGACGCGATTAATCCGGCACAGACCGGCACGAAAGCCGCGGCCAATTATGTGCTCACGCTTAAATCCGGCCAGACAGCAACCATTCGTCTGCGGCTTACAAGTCAGCCTCCGTTTACAAACGAATCTCCGATCACAAACGAACCTTCGTCCACAAACAAACCTTCGTTCGCAAACGAACCTTCGTTTAGCGGTGGGCTACCGCCCGCCGTTCCGTTCGGCGAGAATTTCGAGAAGACCTTTGCCGATCGGATTCACGAAGCAGACGAGTTCTACGAGACCGTAATCCCGTCTAATCTTTCCGATGATGCCCGCGCCGTAATGCGCCAGGCATTGGGCGGACTGCTTTGGTCCAAACAGTACTATCACTACGTCGTCGAGAAGTGGCTGGACGGCGATCCGAAAACGCCTCCGCCGCCGGCCGAGCGACGCAAAGGCCGCAATCACGATTGGAAACATCTCTATAACGCAGACGTCATCTCGATCCCTGATAAATGGGAGTACCCCTGGTATGCCTCCTGGGACTTGGCGTTTCACTGCATACCGCTGGCGTTGGTTGATTCCGAGTTCGCAAAAGAGCAGCTCGTGCTTCTGCTGCGCGAATGGTACATGCATCCGAACGGTCAAGTGCCCGCTTACGAATGGGCGTTCGGTGACGTCAATCCACCGGTCCTGGCGTGGGCCGCGTGGCGAGTCTATAGGATCGAGCAGAAGCGGCGCGGCGTCGCCGATCGGAAATTTCTCGAACGCGTCTTTCACAAGCTGATGTTGAATTTCACCTGGTGGGTCAATCGCAAAGACGCTGAAGGCAACAACATTTTCGAAGGCGGCTTTCTCGGACTCGATAACATCGGTCTATTCGATCGCGGCCAGCCACTGCCCGGAGGCGGTCACCTCGAACAATCCGACGGTACGAGCTGGATGGCGATGTACACGCTGAATCTGCTGACGATTGCGCTCGAGTTGGCCCGCGAAGACACAGCTTACGAGGACGTGGCCAGTAAATTCTGGGAGCACTTCATCTACATCGCCCACGCGATGAACAAAATTAGTTCCGAGGATATCGGATTGTGGGACGAGCAGGATGGTTTCTATTACGATGTGTTGCATACGACCGGCGGCGATCATATTCCTCTGCGCGTGCGTTCCGCTGTGGGACTGATACCTCTGTTCGCAGTGCTGACGGTCGAGGCAAACGTCATCGAAGCCTTTCCTGATTTCAAGCGCCGGTTGGATTGGTTCGTCAACAATCGTCCCGATCTCACCGGTGATATCGCCACCATGAGAACGCCGGGACAGGAAGGGCGAAAGCTCGTGGGCCTGGTGCGCGCCGATCGTCTGCGTTCCATCCTGCGATACATGTTGGACGAACAGGAGTTTCTCTCGCCGCACGGCATCCGCTCGCTCTCACGCGTTCACCGCGACCATCCGTATGTGCTGAAAGTCAACGAAAACGAATACTCGATCGACTACGAGCCGGCCGAATCAACTAGCGGCCTATTCGGCGGCAACTCGAACTGGCGCGGGCCAATCTGGTTTCCGATTAACTACTTGATTATCGAATCGCTCCAGCAATTCCATTACTACCACGGCGACGACTTCAAAGTAGAATGCCCGACCGGATCGGGCCAGATAATGAACCTTTGGGAAGTCGCGGCAGAAATCTCACGCCGCCTCGCTCGCATTTTCCTTCGCGACGCCGACGGCCAACGCCCCGTCTTCGGCAACGTTGAAAAATTCCAAACAGATCCCCACTGGCGCGACGCCATCCCGTTTCACGAATACTTCAACGGCGACACCGGCCAAGGAATCGGCGCCAGCCATCAGACGGGTTGGACAGCGCTGGTGGCGAAGTTACTACAGCAGAGTGGCGAGTGATCGTGAAGAAGTGAAATAACTATTTGTCGTCTTGATCCTTTTCTTCTTTAGCGGGTGGTAGCCGCCGTTCAAATCGGAGTAAGGCGTTCTCCATCTCCAACATCAGTTTTTCCCTTTCGAGAATCTCTGTTTCTTTGTTACGACGCAGTTCGTGAGTCAGGTCGCGGACAGTCAGCGTCAACTCCTCAACCTCATGTTGCAGCCGACCGAGGTCAATGCGAAGCTGCTGAGCTTCCTTCGACAATAGAAACAGCCATTTGACCCATTCATAGAACTGCTTCCACATGATGCCTCATGCCGCCCTCAGTTCGGCGAGCACGGCGAGCGTGCGTGACCTTGAACGTTCGAAGTCTTCTCGGTGCCGCTGGATTTGTTCGTACGTCCGCTCAATTTCAACAAAGAGTTTTTCGATCTCTGCTTTAAACTCCGCCTCTTTCTCGGTCAATTCGGGTACAGCCAAATCACCCATGGTTTCTACCTCCGCGATATAGCTTACATTGGCTACTCTCAATACTTCAACGGCGACGCCCGCGTCGTCATCGGCGCCAGCCATCAAACGGGCTGGACCGCTCTGGTGGCGAAGTTACTACAGCAGAGCGGCGAATGATTCCGCGGATATTCTTCGATTATTTCTTGATTTCGGAATAACACGCTGACCTCTGCTGTCCACATACTCGGCCCTTTGCTCTTTGCACTTTGCCCTTTGCGTTGGAAATCCGCAATCCGAATTCCGCACTCGGAAATTCAAAACGGTGGGTTCACATCCTCATCCCGTTGGACTTTGATCGTGCTCATCGAGGCAAGGAGGGAAAGCCTCAGCCACGGCTGGTGACGAGAAACTCACCTTTGCCGGCATCGTACTCGTCCTCGCGGCTGCATGAAACGATGATCTCAAGATCATCAATCACACTGCTCACGGGCAAGCGGCGAGAAACGACACGACGATTTCGGATTTCGGATTGCGAATTGCGGATTTTCAGAGCGAGTAAAGACAATAACTACACGTGCGACTG
>QHXG01000738.1:0-2617 GCA_003222845.1 Acidobacteriota bacterium
TCAGGGTCAATGTTACTGAGACCACGAATGTCTCGGTGCCCTTAAAGATCGGAGGAGTGGCGGAAACGGTGACCATTACTGCAGGGGCTGCGCCGGTTCAGTTGAATTCGGCAACGACGGGGCAGACCCTGGGGGCTGAAACCGTCACCAGGTTACCGCTTGCTACCGGAAACTTTCTTACGTTGCTCACGCTCTCAACCGGTGCGAATACAGAGTTGTTCCAGTCGGACGCGCTGGGTCGAGGCGCCGTGACTATCAACGTCAACGGACAGCGGCCGGTGAATAACAACTATCAGCTCGAAGGCATTAATGCCAACGAGATCAACTTGCCGATTCTTGATAATGTACCTTTGCCGAACCCGGGAACGTTGCGGGAATTCAAGACGCAGACTTCGCTATACGATGCTTCTCAAGCGGGGGGATCTGGCTTTGAACATTCCAGTACAACAACCCACGCAAAATAAGGCTAGACAGCAAGTATCTCTATAATCCTAGAAAGGAAAGGCAAACTAAGAACATGAATAAACTAAGAATTAAATCCCTGCTCATCGCAATGGCCGCGGTGATGGCTTTCGCGAGTGCTATAGCGGCCCAAGTAACCGGTGGAGCGGTGACAGGAACTGTCCTCGATCCTAACGGCGCTGCCGTGGGCGGTGCCACCGTTTTGCTTCATGACAAGGCGCGTGGGCAAGACTTTACAGCGGAAACCACGAGTGCGGGATCGTATTCATTTCCCAACGTGCAAACGGGGACCTATACGATAACGGTTACTGCTAGTGGTTTCTCCAAGGCGACCGGCGAAGTCATAGTTTCGCTTAACCAAACAACGACGGCCAATGTAAACCTTACGGTCGCTTCGGCCACTGCGGTCGTTAACGTTACTAGTGAAACCGAAACTATCGTCCAGACGGACACCTCTCAAATGGGACAAACATTTAAGGAGCGGCAATTTCTGGATCTGCCTGTCGGCGGAGATCCGAACAACCTCGCGCTTCTCGCTCCGAATGTAATCTCCCCACCGATCGGAGTTTCTGGGGCAGGTGCAATAGCCGGCGGACTGCGCCAGCGAGCTAACGTTTTCACAGTCGACGGCGTTGATAATAACGATGTCGGTGTTAGCGGCAACGTTCGCGGAGTCATCCCCGATTCGGTAAGCGAATTCTCATTCCTGCAAAATAACTTTAATGCGGAATTCAGCTCGGGGGGCGCAGGTTCCTTCAACACGATCACGAAGTCAGGTACTAACACGTATCACGGCAGTCTCTTCACGTACATCCAGAGTCAAAAGCTTAATGCGCGGTCGACAGATGAGATTAACCTTACTAACAAGAAGTTCTTCAAAGATGCGATATACGGGTTCACCGTCGGAGGGCCGATTCCAATACCGCGTTTTGGTGAGGGTGGCCCCGCGGTCAAATCGGGAAAGGATAAGCTTTTCTTCTTCGTGGCGGCCCAGAAGGACTTTTTCAAAGGTGAAGGAAGTTCCGCGGGCTACATCGCTCCGACCGCTGCAGGTCTCGCAAAGATCGCCGCGCTTCCGGGCGTAAGCCCCTTCGTGATCGGTCTTGTGCAAAAGTCGATGCCTTTGGCCAGTAACCAGTTTGATAACTGCTCCGCGCAGGGCACCGGTGCAATTCTCGGTACCTGCGGGATCGGTGAAGGCAACGTAAATGTTGCTCAACCCAATAGCAACACTACCCACGCCTGGCAGGTGAACATTGACCACAATCTGAACGCGAAGAATCAGTTCCGCTACAGATTTTACAAATTCGACTACAACTCGGCCGATGCGTTTCTCGTCCCGCTGTTCGCATCGGACACGAAGCAGAATCAGAGGTCGTTCTCTGCAAACTGGATCTCTAACCTAAGCGCTTCGCTGGTCAACGATTTCCGTTTCGGTTACATCGAGAGTGCGACCCTATTCAATCAGCTGCGTGATCAGTCCCAGTTCAATTTCCCGATCCTTGACCTTGACCTGTTCGGAGTTTCCCTTGGTCCGGCAGATCAGCAAAAAGACAGCAAAAAGACGTTCCAGTACTACGACTCGATAACATGGATCCGCGGACAACATGGGTTCAAATTCGGGGGCGAGTACATTAAACGGCCAAACTCGATCTTTTTCCTGCCCCGACATGGCGGCGAGTATGAATACTCTAACCTTGATGTATTCTTCAAGGACATTAAACCGACTGATTTCAATCACCTAGGGATCGGTGACCCAATTCAGCCGCTCGCCTCGCATGCGTGGGGTGCCTTTGCCCAGGACGACTGGAAAATAAGTCACAACCTGACACTCAACCTGGGCGTTCGTTGGGATTACCAAAGCATCTATGAGGTTGAGAAGCTGCAGGCAGTATCGGCACCCGCGAATATCCCGGGCGTGATAGATTTTCACGTGCCCAAAACGGATAAGAACAACTTTGCTCCGCGTGTCGGTTTTGCGTGGGCGCCATCTTTCTCGAATGGGATCCTCAGCAGGCTATTTGGTAAGGAAGGCGACAGCTCTATCAGGGCCAACTTTGCCAGATCGTATGTCACAGCCTTTTCGAACCTGGTAAGCGCCGGCCCGCCGGCTGCGCTGCAGGGCGAACTGGTAGACGCAGGGCCAGCGACCAAT
>QHXG01000738.1:2622-3090 GCA_003222845.1 Acidobacteriota bacterium
AAGCCCTGGTCCGTATGTTTTTAATAATTCCCCTGCGAATATTCGGGCTGTGACCGGCTCGCGCATTTTGGATCATGTGAGTCCATATGCAGACGCTTTCGCGGTGTCGATCCAGCGCCAGCTTAATAGATCAACGGGTATCGAGTTTCGTTACCTGCGGACAAATGGCAGGAAGCAGTTTGTCCAGGTCCAGACAAACTCGAGACCTGTTGTTGATGCCATGATGGTTGTTCCAACGCTCTATGCGCTACCTACTGCTGCAGCCCTCGGGGCCCTTCCGACGATAGGAACTTTAGCAGCGGCCAACCCGATCCTTAACGGAGCGACCCAGGCCCCGAGACAGCTTCCTCAGTTTGCCGGGGTGCTTACTAGCGACCCAAACATCGGCAAGTCGAAATATGACGGTGTTTCTTTGAGCGTTAATCGGCGCTTCGTTCGTCATCTTGCTGCTACCGCGGCTTATACGTA
>QHXG01000738.1:3338-3535 GCA_003222845.1 Acidobacteriota bacterium
GTCAGGCCAGCTGGTCGACATTCAGTCCGGCATTGACTCTAATCGAAACGGAGACAATGCAGGCGACCGGGTGCTACTCAATCCGAACGGTGGTAATCGTAATGTCGGTACCGGCGTTGTGGGACTGACGCTAAATGCTAGTGGAGTTGTTACAGGGGTTCCAGTGGGAAGCTCGCCGAATCCGAACGTTCGGGCAT
>QHXG01000739.1 GCA_003222845.1 Acidobacteriota bacterium
CAAAGAAGGCAAAGGCATCGTTCCCATTGCGGGCGAGTCCCTCGGGTCGCCATCTGTCTATGGCAACGATCGGCTATTCGTCTCCATCAGCGTTGGCAAGCTCGAAGGCGAAACTGACATGAAATTGAAAGCGCTCGAAGCCGCCGGACATCCGGTGGTCTATCGCACGCTGACGGATATCTACGACCTTGGTGAAGAGTTCTTCCTCTGGGAGATCGCGACCGCGTTCGCCGGCTGGCGCCTGGGCATCAACCCGTTCGATCAGCCGAACGTGCAAGAGTCGAAGGACGCAACCCGAGAGTTGCTCGAAGCCTTCTCCCGCGACGCTAAGCTGCCTGAGCAGAGCGTTGTCGCCAGCGACGGCATGTTGACCGTCTACGCCGATGACCAGACTCGCGCCAAACTGAACACCGACAAGGTCGGCGACGCAATCAAGGCGCACCTGGCGCGGATCCGACCGGGAGACTACATCGCGCTGCTGAACTACATCGAGGAGAGGCCGATGAATGAGGACTATTTTGAAGCGACGATCCCGACGTTGACACCGTCGATGTCGAACTACGTCGAGCCGCTCCCGGCACACGAAGCCGTCATCCAGGCAATCCGCACTCAACTGCGCGATGCGACCAGGTGTGCGACGACTACCGGCTACGGCCCGCGTTTCCTTCACTCGACCGGCCAGCTTCATAAGGGTGGCCCGGATAGCGGTGTGTTTCTGCAAATCACCGCGCCGGACATTCGCGACGTCCCGATTCCGGGTGAACCTTACACCTTCAGCGTGTTGAAGCAGGCGCAGGCGCTCGGCGACTTCCGCTCACTTTCAACGCGCGGCCGGCGGGCCATCCGGATCGATCTCGTCACTGATGCCCTCGCCGGCTTAGAGCGTTTGCAACAACTGATCGGGGAAGCCGTGCCCGTCGCCGGCGCGACCGCGAAATAAGAGAACTGTCCGCGATCACTCTACGGTGAGGCGCGCAGCGCCTTTAACGACAGGAGCTGAGAATAGAGGTGTCGACTTCTGAAGCCAGACCTCGAGTTCAAGTCTTCGATGATGCAGAAGCCGTGGCGCGTGGCGCCGCCGAGCGTTTCGTCGAGTTGGGGCAAGCGGCGATTGACGCTCGCGGCTGCTTCAGTGTTGGGCTCGCCGGCGGTTCGACTCCAAAACGCACTTACGAGTTGCTGGCCAGCGAGGCATATAGGGAACAGCTAAATTGGTCGAAGGTTCACATCTTTTTTGGAGACGAGCGGTGCGTGCCGCCGGATCATTCTGAGAGCAATTACCGCATGGCTAACGAAGCACTGATCTCGCGCGTGTCCATCCCGCCACCAAACGTGCATCGCATCAACGGCCTGGGTGACGCGGTCGCCAACGCGAGCCTCTATGAAGATGAGTTGCGGACTTTCTTTAACCCCGCATCCTGGCCGCGCTTCGATCTGGTTCTGCTCGGCATGGGTGATGACGGGCATACCGCCTCGCTTTTCCCGGGCACGAAAGCGCTCGTGGAACCAAGGGCGTGGGTGGTCGCAAACTGGGTTGAGAAATTCGGTGCCTTCCGCATCACGCTGACTGCGCCGGCAATCAACCACGCCGCGAATATCGCTTTTCTCGTTACCGGCGCCACTAAGGCCGAACGACTGCTTGAAGTGTTGCGCGGCGCGCTTGATCCAGAGAAGTTACCCTCTCAGTTGATTCAACCGCTGGATGGGTCGCTTTTCTGGTTGGTGGACAAAGCGGCCGCGGGACGGCTTTGAATCGCACGCTCAATATGAAAACAAAAAAGATTGCCATCGGCAGCGACCACGCCGGATTTGAATCAAAAGAAAAAACCAAGAGCGAGCTTTTGGGGCTCGACCTCGAAGTGGTCGACAAAGGCACGAACAGTCTTGCCAGCGTCGATTATCCCGATTTCGCCGCCGCCGTTGGGCGTGCGGTCGTATCCGGCGAAGTCGAGTGCGGGATTTTGATCTGCGGATCGGGAATAGGAGTATCGATTGCCGCCAACAAGATACCTGGCGCGCGCGCAGCTCTTTGTTGGAATGAAGAAAGCACGCGGCTCGCGCGTGAGCATAACGATGCCAACATACTCTGTTTTGGAGGCAGATTCATTGAGCCTGATCAGGCTGCGCGAATGGTTCGGCTCTTTTTGGAGACAAAATTCGCCGGCGGACGGCATGCGCAGCGAGTAGAGAAACTTGCGGCTCTCGATAAAAAATGAACCTCGCCGCCGGCAAAACAAATCCTTCGGCCTGCTATTGTAATGTCACTCGGCTACAACTTCTTATCTCATTTAATTATCAGCACTGAATTCAGCCCGCCGTGATCGTCAGGCGCTTTCATTCCATTGGTCGGGTCCTCGAGCCACCACTCGCCA
>QHXG01000740.1 GCA_003222845.1 Acidobacteriota bacterium
TCGGAATGCTTAACGACATTATTTACCGCTTCCTGAACGATCCGGTAAAGATTGATCTCCGCTTCATGCGAAAAAATATTGTCAATCGGATCGATATGAGATGTGAACTTCATTGTCGAGGATCCGGCGATTCTGGTCATGATCGATTCGACAGCCAACGTCAGGCCGAGGCGGTCAAGCTCGTAAGGCCGCAAGTTGCGGGCGATGGTTCGTACCTCCTCAATAGCCTCTGAGACTGTAGTAGAGATCTCGCCCAGTTGCGACTGCGCGACATGCTGGGTGTTCTGCCTGGCCAATCCGAACAGCGCGAGATTCTTCTGTCCTAGACCATCGTGAAGTTCGGCGGCGATGCGCTTGCGCTCGGACTCCTGTGACTGGATCAGTTGCCGCGAGAATCGCACCTGCGCTGCCTGCTCTCGCTGTAGCTTTGTCACGTGGCGGCGGTAGCCGAGCAGGGCCAGACCAACGAGCGAGAGTCCGGCGACACTGAGAAACCACCAGGTGCGCCAAAACGGAGGATAGACTGCCACTCTCAGCGAAGCACCCACTGTGTTCCATATACCATCGCGGTTTGCGGCGAGGACCGTAAACGTGTAACGGCCAGGTGGCAGATACCTGTAATAAGCAACCCGCTGCGCACCGGCCTCCACCCAATTCTCATCGAGTCCCACAAGCTTGTATCTGAATTTGAGTTGCTCGGAATTGACAAAGCTCAAGCCGGTATAGCGAACTTCAAGATTCTCCTGGCCCGGTCGAATCTCAATTGTCCCTTCCGGCGGAAACTCCTGTTCATCCACTTTGACACTTTCAATGATAACCGGAGGCGGCTGCTGATTAACGGGGATCGCTTCGGGATCAATGACGGCCACTCCGTCTTGCGTGGGAAACCAGAGCCGCCCATCTCGCGTCTTCCAACCGGCTGGCTGGCGCCCGCCGTTGCATTCAACATCGAGCATTCCATCTTTCTTTCCGTAGGCTGTCGCAGTGATGCTTCGAAGCCGTCCGGCAGCGAAGTCTTCCAATTCCTGACGGCTGACACGGTAGATGCCCAGATTGCAGCTCATCCAAAAATAACCGTGCGAGTCCTCGAGAATTTGAAAGACCCCGTTGTTGAAGAGTCCCTCGTTTGTCGTGTACCGGGTGAATTTTCCGTCCTTCAAACGATTCAAGCCGCCGTCGGAGGTGCCGATCCAGAGTGTGCCTGAGGCGTCTTCATAGAGCGATCGAATATGGTTGCTCGAGAGCCCGTCCTGCTCTGTGTAGTTCGTAAACCTGCCGTTGCGAAAACAGCTCAGACCACCAAGTGTGCCCAGCCAAAGATTGCCGGCACGATCTTCGTGGATCACCTGCACTGTTCCTTCGACCAATCCATCTTTCAGCTTGTAGCTGATGAACTTGCCGTCCTGAAACCTACTGAGGCCACTGAACGTTCCGACCCAAAGTATGCCTTCGTGGTCCTCATAGATACTCGAGATGTTTGCATTGGCCAGGCCATCATCCATCGTGTAATGAGTAAACTGACCATCCTTGAAGCGGTTCAGACCGTGATCTTGTGTTCCTATCCACAGGTAACCATCGCGATCTTCACAAAGCGACATAACCAGTTGACCAGAGAGACCGTCCTTGATGGTGTAGTTAGTAAGCACGCCATCCTTGAATCGGCTCAAGCCCTGATGCCAGATTCCCATCCAAACGCTGCCCTCGCGATCTTCGTACACCGGATAAACAATTTTGCCCGGGAGACCATCCTTGATCGTATAGCCATGGATAATCTGCATTCTTAGGCGACGGAGGCCGTCTCCCGCTGCCAGCCAGATGTTACCTTCTCGATCTTCGTAAATGGTGGTGAAGCCCTCTCTTGGTAACTTCAGGTCATACGAACTCCAAACGCCATTCTGTAAGTGCTTGAGGCCTCCCGCCGACGCCAGCCAGACAGCCCCGTTCCGATCTTCATGGGGAGGCGAGATCGGTCCGCCAAGAACCGTCACGTCGTAATCGGTCATCCGGCCATCTTTGAACCGGTAGAAGTGTCCTTCTTTGATGCCGATCCATACAATCCCATTCTGGTCCTCTGAAAGCAGGGTGAAGTTTAGACTCGCGAGACCGTCACGCGTGGTGTAAGTCTTGAATCTCAGTCCGTCGAACAGGTGCAGGCCATCTGCATCAAAGAAGGAGAGGCCACCGAATCTGTGGCGCCATTCGTGACGACGGTCCATCGACCGATCTTCGGGTTTCCAGGGAACAAACTTCTTCTCATTCATCTGCACGATGCCCTGTCTGGTGACTACCAGGATGTGCCCGGCTGCATCTTCACGAATGGCCCAGACCCAATTATCCAGGAGTCCATCTGCGGTGGTGTAGGTGGTAAACCTATGGTCTTTATACTGGGTTGCACCGCCATCATCCGTCCCCACCCACAAGCTTCCGTCCCGTGCCTCAACCAGCAGGTTGAAGCGATTGCTATTAATGCCTTTGGTATTGCCCTTGTTGAAGACGGTGAAGCGAAGGCCGTCAAAGCGAACCAGCCCGTCTGAAGTTGTGAGCCATAAGTAGCCGTCCTTTGTTTGCAGAATCGCATTGACGGAGTTTTGCGGCAGGCCATTATCCGTGTTCCACAGGTCGAATTGATACTGGGCGGACGTCTTGTTTGCTGAAAGGACCAGGACCAACAGACAACAGAGACTCGACCTTGTTTGGAGGGCGCGGCGCATGGCGCGCACTAATCTAGCCGATCAGATTCGAAGGCACAACAGCATCGCTTGTCTAGTCTGTGCTCCGTTTCCTGAGTGAGAGTGCAAAGCTAAACGAGAGCAGTCGTCGTTGTGAGTAATGACGGCGCTAACCGCTTGATACTTCGGTCGAACAGTTAAGGTTGTGAAGATGCTTCTTCCAGGTATTCGTAGGGCAGTAATTAGTTGCTGGACTCTGCCGGACTCGCGGTGAAATGGTGGGACCTAAGTTCTTTAGAATTTTGGCGTCCCGTACGGGAGTCGAACCCGTGTCGCCGCCGTGAAAGAGAAGCGACCTATTGTAATTCAACGGAACTTCGCGGCATGGACAGCACTTTATCTCACTTGAAGGACTCACGGGAACTGTTATTGGACGCTTAATGGACGCGCGGTCGCTGTCGGGCAAAGTGGCTAACTCTTTTTACCGGTCAGCGAATTTTGTCCGATGAATCGGCCATTACGGAGTCCAAAGAGAGTGGCGACACGCGGTGCGCCTGATCTCATTTGATCGCATATTTAACACTCAGACAGACTCTTTGTATTCCTCGAGATTCTCGTGAATTGCGTTGAGCAGGCGGGATTTCAAAGTGTCGTCTTTGAGCTCCTCCGCCGGCACCGGCTGCCATTTGCCGGGGATCAGCACCTGCGAATCGATGAAAGCTTCGATCGCTTCCTGTAAACCCTCGATTCTGATCTTGCCTTTCATGGCCACCATTTCTTCGATGATGACGGTGACAGCGTCTCCGGTAATGCGATGCCGGTGATTGATGATCGCCGACCGCTCCTGAATCGTTTTCAGCGAAGCATCCAGCGGCTCGCCCAAGGCCGCGAAGCAATCCTGAAGGCTCCTAACTTGCGACCGGCATCCGTTAGTCGGCTTCAGGTCTCTGTTTCCCACATAGGACGCCGCCATGATGCGGCAGAAAATATCGGTGGGCATGTAGGCACTCTCGTCATCCACGCGTTGTATAGTCTGCGCCACATAATAGGCCGGCAATAACCGCAGCAGGTTGCGGATGAGAAAGACCGGGTTGTGCGTGAAGCCGTCGGGAAGCTTCTCGATGCCTTTCGAAACTTTTCGATCCTCGAAGTAACTCAAGCTGCGGTGAAACTCACGGATCTCTTTTTGCCCGACCGCCATGACATGCTCGATCTGTGCAGGCGTAAACCCTATCCGCCAAAGCATGCGCCGATCTCGCTCAGCGTCAAACGTCAGATCAAATGTCTTCAGGCATTCAGCATTCTTGAATTCATTCAGGTTTTGCTTGACACTCGTCCGCGCAAAATCCAGGGCTTGGGCAAACACCTGCACGATCATCCGCGCACAGCGTCGCTGCTCACGCAGAGAGGCTGAATAACGATCCACGTCCTTGAAGCGGTACTTATCGTGCTTCGCGGCGAACTGCCGGATAGATCCGTAGTCAAGAATGGCGCCGCTAGCCAACAGATTATCGCCGTCCCAGGTCAGCCAGTTGAAAATGTATTCTTCCTCGAGCACGGCGGCCATCTTTCCATAAGCGCGAGCCACGTAATCCAGGGCTTTTTCGTATCCGGCGTGGGGCTCGGGCGGAATCTCCCAGGAACCGTTTTCGACCTGTCGCTGGATGAAGTAATCCACCGAGGCTTTCAGTTCACAATACCGCCCCTGCTTAAGGTAACGAAAAATGTGCGCGGGTCTAATAAGATTTGGAGCACTGCGCACTCCGATGGCGGTGCCGTCGGGAAAACCAAGCACCGCCAGGCACCGCTCGGTCGGGATCTCCTGCCGGTAGAAAATCTCGGACATCAGCGCGCTGCCCAGCATTTCTTCGAGGTCCGCGAGGCCCGACGAATAGCCATAGCTCTCGTCGCCCGTCTTGACGATTCCATTTGCGTGCTGGGCGCCCGGGCTCAGGCAGGTGGCGCCGGTGCCGCGGCTCGAGATATCAAACGTCAGTTTGCCGCTCCTGATGCAACCGTTCCAGATACTCCGCCCGTCGCCCGATGTCTTGCCCTGCCGGTTTCGGTGTTGCGTTTGCAGATAACGCGTCGCCATGTAAGGGTTCGGCTTGATCGTTTCGACCGGATATTTCCTTCCCTGTTCCCGGTCATACTCATTGATGATTCGCAGAGAGAAAGTTTCGAGTATGGCCTGTTCGAGATCCTTATTCATGGTCGGCGAGTGATCAAAGGGCACCAGCTCCATTTCCCTGGCCAGCGCAAAGTTGAAGTAAAGCACCCGGCCGTTGGGCCGGTAACGAACTTGATAATCGATGTAACCATCCGGGCTGACTTCTCGCCACGGATGGCGGCCATCTATCTTTTTGAACCTCTCATACATAACGGGTCTGTGTATTGAGAAGGCAGCCTGGAGATGCCGTAGAGCCAACAGTGACTGCAATACTTATCTACTGATTCTCAATTTCTCTGAATAACAATTCTGATTGGTGCGGAGAATGCCGCGGGGCGGGTCGAGTTGAGTCAGGCTGGCCGGCAGCCATTTTCATACTAGG
>QHXG01000203.1 GCA_003222845.1 Acidobacteriota bacterium
TCGGCCTCGTCTTGCTCGTCCGTGTTCAATGAAGAGGCCGGTCGCTACCGCTCTCGGTTCTGTAACCCGTGACGTACAATGAGCGGATGCAGCAGCCGTTGACAATTTCAAGATGGCTTCGATACGTGAGTGCCGTGCTTGCCGTTGGCATTGGCACAACTCTGATATTGCCCTTCCGCCAACAAATCAATTCGACGACGGTCGGGTTGGGCTATCTGCTGATCGTCCTCTTCGTCGCCATACTCGGCAGGAGTGGACCCGCACTCATCGCATCAGTGCTGGCGATGCTCTGTTTCAATTTTTTCTTTCTTCCGCCTTTTCACACTTTCGCGATTCGCATTTTATGACTCCCTCGTCAGGGCTTAATCAGACCTTCCTGAACTCTGTGCCAAAAGCCGCCTTCTTTACGAACTTCTTATAAACCTCTTACGCCATCTTTATTCCTTTGAGACTAGCCTTCCTCTGGGGTTACGCAATCTCAACCGCTGAAGTACAGATGGCTGCACAACCGGAAACACCTCAGTCTGACAAGTCTCCGGCGAGAACTCGCCCGATCGAGTTACTCACCGAGAACGGCTTCATCATTTTGCGTCCGTGGGAGATCGACGGAGTGCCGCCACCGGTTACCGGGAAGTACTCATTCTTAGTGCGCAGTCCGCACGAAGAACGCGAGCGGCAAATCCTGGTTGAGGTGGCTGATCGCGTTGTCACACAAATCGAGAGATACAGCCGGGGCCGAATCGTTCTTTGCAGCTCTTTTTGGGTTTGCTGTGCCGAACGACATTTGGCGACTTATGTTTGGGAAAACGACGACTATCCGCCCGATGGGAAGCTCAATGTCGATCAGTTAACTCCGGAGGACCTCGATCAAGCTACGCGATGGGGAACGACGGGAAGTTTGCTGACCTGAAGCAAATGTTTCAGTTAGTGAACTAAGGCGAATCATTACGGAGGGAAGTAAGCGTTGCCAACAACAATCAAGCGGCTGCTGGTAGGAAGGGCCAAGCGAACAGAACAAGCCATCCATGAGCGTCTAACAAAGAAGACGGGACTGGCAGTCTTCGCTTCTGATGCGCTCTCTTCGACAGCGTACGCTTCGGAAGAAATCCTGCTCGTGCTGGCAGTCGCGGTCGCCTACGGCCAGACTCACGCCTCCAATTATGTGGTGCCGATCACGCTGGTCATCGCTACGGTCCTTGGCATTGTAGCAACCAGTTATCGGCAGACCATCTTTGCCTATCCATCGGGCGGCGGCGCTTACATCGTCGCGAAAGAGAATTTGGGAACTTACGCGGGACTTGTCGCCGCGGCCGCCTTGCTCGTTGATTATGTGCTCACCGTGTCAGTGTCGATATCCGCGGGCGTGGCCGCGATCACATCTGCGGCGCTGGGGACGCGCTTCGCCTGGCTCAACAATCACAAGGTGTTTTTATGCCTCATCCTGATAGCTTTTATCGCGATCGCCAACCTGCGCGGGGTCCGTGAGTCGGGTGCTCTATTTGCGGGACCGACCTATTCTTTCGTGATCAGTTTTTTGTTCATGATTGGCTACGGGATGATCCATTACTTTCTGTATCCAGAGAGTGCCCCGCCGATTAGCACAGAAAACTTGAAACTTGCCGAAGGGTATCATCTTCAGCCCGTGACTCTCTTTCTGCTGCTCGGCGCATTTGCAAATGGATGCGTCGCGTTGACAGGTACCGAGGCAATCTCGAATGGAATTCCGGCCTTCAAGCAACCTGAGGCGCGCAATGCGGCGACTACGCTTACGTGGATGGCCGTGCTGCTCGCGACGATGTTTATCGGCACCAGCGTGATGGCGTACTTCTATCATGTCCATCCGTTGGAAAACGAAACCGTCATCTCGCAGTTCGCGCGCATCATCTTCAAGGGGCCGATGGGATGGTTCTACTACGTGATCCAGGGAACGACGGCGCTGATTCTAGTCCTCGCGGCGAATACCTCGTTTGCTGACTTCCCTCGCCTTTCGAGTCTGCTGGCCCGCGATCGATTTATGCCACGGCAGTTTGGCACTCGGGGCGACAAATTAGTCTTCTCGAACGGCATCATTATTCTCGCCATCTTCTCCGCCATTCTGGTGGCGGCGTTCGGCGGAGACACCAGCAGGCTAATTCCACTCTACGCGGTCGGCGTCTTTCTTTCTTTCACACTTTCGCAGGTCGGTATGGTGCGACATTGGATGAAAGCCGGGCGGGCTCAGCGAGCCGACGGGCCGAGTCATGAAAAACCAGCCGCAGATAACCCAGCCGATTTGGCCGACGAACGAAAGCAGGCGCGACACTGGAGAAAATCAATCCTCATCAACGGCCTTGGTGCGATTGCTACCTTCATCGTGCTCATGGTCCTGATAATTACCAAATTCATTCACGGCGCTTGGATCGTGGTCGTCCTGATCCCCCTCCTGGTAATGATGTTTCGAGCGATACATCGGCACTACCAGGAACTGGGGAAGCAATTGACGATGGAAGGAATTCAGGGATTACGCCCGATCAGGCATGAAGTGATTGTGCCGATCTCGGGGATTCACCGCGGAGTTGTGCGCGCTCTCGAATACGCAAAAGCGATCGCTCCCGAGCACGTGACGGCGCTTTACATCAACATTGATGAAGATATAACGAAGAAACTACGCGAGAAGTGGCATCAATTGGGCGGCGGCGTGGAGCTGGTAGTGCTGGCATCGCCATATCGTTCGCTGGTAGGACCCTTAATCCGCTACCTGGATCGAAGAATGAAAGCGCATCCCGATCAGATGCTGACAGTGGTGCTGCCTGAGTTCATTCCCGCGAAGTGGTGGCAGCATCTGCTGCATAATCAAACATCTCTGCTGTTGAAAGGCGCGCTGCTCTTCAAGCCAGACGTCATCGTCACCAGCGTGCCATATCATCTCAAGCATTGAAATTGACCCGTCATCGTCTGATGTCATCGTTACAGAACCGCGAGCGGTAGCGACCGGTTCTTCGAACTTGCGACTTATTCCGGCAACGTTCCAGCGCCGAGGCTCCTGATGATTCGCTCACGATATCGACGCGCGTCGGCCTTGATTGTTCCTTCGTTGAGAGTGAGTAGTAGGCGGTCCCGCATGATTACGCGACCTTCGACAATAACTGTCCGCACATCGGCAGCTTTCGTCGCGTAAACTAAATCTGAATAGATGTTGTAGTAGGGCGTCTGATTCAGATCGTCAAGATCGACAATGACCAGGTCGGCTCGCTTGCCCTTTTCAATCGAGCCGATCTCTTTCTCCAGATGCAGCGCTCGAGCGCCGCGAATCGTGGCCATCTCGAAGGCTTCTTCGGCGTTCACAACTTTTGGATCCTTGCTAATCAGCTTATGCAGCTTCGCGGCCGTATCCATCTCTTCCCATAGATTCAGATCGTTGTTCGAAGCGGCGCCGTCAGTGCCCAGACCCACGGGAAGATCTTCTTTCAGCATCTCAGGCACGGGCGCGACGCCCGAAGCGAGCTTCATGTTTGACTGTGGATTGTGAACGATGCCGACGCCGAGTTTCTTGAGCAGGACCAACTCTTCTTCAGTGGGCCAAACGACATGCGCCGCGACTACACGGTTGTTGAGAAAACCAATCCGATTCAAATAATCGATGGGACTAGCGCCTTTCGCTTTGATGCTGTCGTCCACTTCTCGCTTCGTTTCTGAGATGTGCGTAACGATCGGCGCTCCGGTGCGATCTGAGAATGCGCGCACGGCCTTCAAATGTTCTTCGGAAACTGTGTAAGGGGCGTGCGGCGCAATCGCGGGAACGATTAGAGCATTGCCCTGCCACTTCTTCACGAAGCTCTCCACGTAAGTCATCGCTTCCGCGTTGGTCTTATTATCCGCGACCGGAAAATCGATCACCGTTTCACCGAGAACGGCGCGCATACCAGCCTTTGAAGTTTCATCGGCGATCGCGTCTTCGAAGTAATACATGTCGCAGTAAGTCGTCGTTCCGCCGCGAAGCATTTCTGCCAGACCGAGGCGTGTACCCACGCGCACGAATTCTTCGGTGACGTTCTTGGCTTCGGCGGGAAAGATATATTTCGTGAGCCACTCTTGCAGATCGAGATCGTCTGCGAGCCCACGAAACAAAGTCATCGGCACGTGCGTGTGGCCGTTGATAAGACCCGGAACGACGACCTTGCCGGTGGCATTTACGACTTCGCGGGCAGCGTACTTTTGACCGATTTCGCTGGCCCGACCGATGGCTTCGATGCGTCCTGCTTTGATCGCGATGGCGCCGTCATCCATCACGCGACGCGCGCCATCCATGGTTACGACGGTTCCGCCACTTACAATTAGATCCACCACAGTCTTCCTTCTCTGCGCCATCGTTGCGGATTGCGCGATAGAAATCAATAGCATTAGGACAATTAGTCTGGTGGCAATTATCATTTTTCGTTTTCGCGTTCTGTTTGGAAGGAATTCTAACCGCAGCAACAGGCGTTTAGAGTTCAACCTTCAGGTTGCTCGTTGTTGAAGAGGCAAGCTAAAGCTTGAACTCTAAACGCCCGTTCATTGACGCGCCTCCCTCAAGAATCTGGCGTCAAACGCGCGCGGCAACAGGTCGGCGATGTGCACTTCTTCTTTCTGCCCATGCAGATTTGCCAGCACTATCGTCGCATGTTTGCAAAACTCCCAGATGATTTGCCGGCAAGTTCCACAGGGCGGCGTGAGTTGCTCGGTGTCGGCAACGATTACCAGTCTGGCAAAGTCTCGTTCACCTTCCGAGAGCGCTTTCCAGATCGCCACCCGCTCAGCGCAAACCGTCAGGCCGTAACTTGCGCTTTCGACATTGCAACCCGTGAACACTTTGCCCTCGTCGGTTTGCAGGGCCGCGCCCACCAGAAATTTCGAAAACGGCGCTACCGAACGCACGCGGGCGGCAGTAGCCTGCTCAATTAACTGATTTTCTGATTCGCTCAACTCTGGCCTCCACCTGAGTGCAAAGAATTGGCCAGTCTCTCGCGAATCTTTCCGCTAATCAAATCAATGCTCACAAGATTATGACCACCTTCGGGAATGATTACATCGGCAAAACGTTTTGACGGTTCGACAAATTGAATGTGCATCGGCCTCACCGTGCCGATGTATTGTTCGATCACCGAATCGAGCGTCCGTCCGCGCTCGGCAATGTCACGTCGCAGGCGGCGAATGAAACGAATGTCGTCCGGCGTGTCCACGAAAACTTTGATCTCCATTTCTTCCCGCAGCCGCGGCTCGGCAAAAATCAGGATTCCTTCGACGATCACGATCGGCTTGGGATCAACCAGAGTAGTCGCCGGCAGGCGCGAATGGGTGCGAAAATCATAGATCGGAAGTTCGACCGGTTCGCCCGCGTTCAGACGCTTGAGATGATTGACCAGGAGATCGTTATCAAGCGCGTCCGGATGATCGAAGTTCGCCGCGTTCCGATAATCCAGCGGCATGTCTTTCAGATCGCGATAATAGACGTCTTGCTGAATGAAGACGACTTCGTCGGTGCTCACCGATTCCAGAATGCGATTGGCGACCGTAGTCTTCCCTGAACCGGTGCCGCCGCAGATGCCAATAATCATTGTGCTAGGTCTTTGATCTTAGGTCTTTGGTTTTGGTGCCTGGTCTAATGGACCAAAGACCAAAGATCAAAAGCCAAAGACCAATCTATTCTAATCTTGTGACAACTCGTCTCAACAATTCGGTGAACTCGGCACGCACGCGCTCGCCGGTCGCGATCACCTGGCTGTGATCTACGGGTCTGTTTGAAACTCCAGCGGCGAGATTCGTAATGCAGGAAATGCCAATCACTTCCATGTTCATGTGGCGCGCAACGATCGCTTCCGGCACGGTGCTCATGCCAACCGCGTCAGCGCCCAGCGTCCGCACCATATGAATTTCCGCGGGTGTTTCGTAGCTTGGTCCGGAGAGCGCGGCGTAAATTCCCCGGCGCATATCAAGTCCGATCGCGTTGGCCTCGTTGATAACGATGTCTTGCAATCTACGGGCATACACCGAGGTAAGATCCGGGAAACGCGGACCGAACCGATCATCGTTTGGGCCAATCAAAGGATTCACGCCGATCAGGTTTATGTGATCCGTGATTACCATCAACGAGCCGGGCGTGAATTCAGTGTTGAGCGACCCGGCGGCATTCGTCAGGATAAGTGTCCGCACTCCCAGAAGCTTCAATACGCGAATCGGGAACGTCACTTCCTCGAGCGAGTATCCTTCGTAAAAATGGAAACGCCCCTGCATCGCCGCCACCGTAACGTTGTTGGTCTTGCCGATTACGAGCCGGCCTGCGTGACCCTCGACTGTGGCTCGCGCAAATGACGGTATCTCATCGTATCGAATCGAAGTTGAGTCAGTTAACTCGTCAGCGAAAGCGCCCAGCCCGCTGCCCAGTACAATCGCGACCGGCACGTCCGCATCCGTGCGCGCGCGAATCACGCGGGCAGCTTTCTCTGCGCGCTCGTAAAGTTTGGCAGGACTCAGTTCAGTAGCCATCTCAAGAAGATTCGAAATTCTTTTGAACTGCGATTACCTTTTCTGGGTCGCGACTTGAAGGCACTTCTTGCAGGTGGCCTTGCTTTCATCACTGGTAAGCAAGGGGGTTGTTCCGTTGGAGTGACAGGCGGGAGCACCCTTATAGCTCAAGTGGGTAACGGATCGCCTCTGACGCCAGATCCCTTTCTTCCAACCTGGGCCAACCGCGACGACGCGCAGCTTGTTGAGATCATACTCGCGCCGGGGTTCGTCACCACTGTTGTTTGAGTTTTTCTTCATAAATCCTGCGCTCTCGCCGGTTCGGCTTTCTCGCCCATATCAACCGCACCGTATCTTCGCGCTCCACATAGCCAGCTATCAGCAAACCGTTTTCGTCTGAATGACCAATGATAATATATCGATTCTCAGTTTGCGAATGATCGGGATCCTCGAAGACGACGAAAAGTCGATCGTGAAAGACGGAAGAAGCTTCCCAGAAGTTAATGCCATGCTTCTTTTCATTTGACCTTGCTTTTCGGTCGTCCCATTCTATCTTCAAGGTGTCTCACGGCCCATTTGATTCGTCGAACTTGCACTTCCGGCTGTCTTACCTTTCCTTTTGATAAGGAATTCCCAACGCTTTTGGCGCGCGCGACTGGCCGATGAAGCCGGCCAGCACGATAATCGTGACTACGTAGGGAATCATCAGGATAAACTGGACAGGAATGTCTTCGCCTGAGGGAAGTTTGGCTACGCCCTGCATTTGAGTAGTCAAGGCATCGGCAAAACCGAAGAGCAAACACGCGAGCATCGTTTGCACAGGCCGCCACTTCCCGAAAATTAAAGCGGCCAGCGCGATAAAGCCGCGGCCGGAGGCCATGTTGCGCGTGAACAAAGACGACTGGCCGATTGAAAGATACGCTCCGCCGATTCCGGCGAGCGCGCCTGACAGCATCACGCCGATATATCGCATCAGATTCACGCTCACGCCCGCCGCATCCGCGGCTTCCGGATTTTCGCCGACCGCGCGCAGACGCAAACCAAATGGCGTGCGATAGAGAACGTATCGCGTGACCAGAACCATGACCAGCGCCAGCAACGATACGCTCGACACGTCCGTGAAGATTCGCCACTCTGGCATGAACGGTAAGAACCGAGAGAGCGCCGGCAGCAGATTCTCTTTCGGAATCTGAGGCGTCGAACCGGAAGAGAGAAACAGCGCTCCACTCAAGACTGCCGGCAGCCCGAGAAACAAGATATTAATCCCCGTACCGGTTACGACTTGATCGGCTTTGAAGCGAATGCACGCAAGTGCGATTAGGTATGCGACCAGCGCGCCGGCAAAAATCGCCGCAGCTAATCCAATCCATGGGTTATGCGCATAGAAAGTTACGGATGCCGCAGTGAACGCACCCGCCAATAGCAAGCCTTCAAGCGCGATATTGATGACGCCCGATCGCTCAGAATAGAGACCGCCTAAGGCCGCCAACACCAAAGGCGTCGACAATCGAATCGTCGAAAACACCAGCGATAGCGTGAAGATTTGGCGCATCAGCGTTAGGCTTTTGGTCTTTGGTTTTTGGTCTTTAAAATCAGCAATCTCGATTTTGCTCGCTGAGCGAGATCCCTACCGGACTGAGATCAAAGACCTAAAGCCAAAGACCAAAGACCAGCCCCTTTAGACCTTCGCCCTTCTCATCAAGCCAAACTTCTTCAGCGGCCCGCGAAACATCGCTTCCGCAGCAACGAAAACGATCACGATACCCAGCAACATGTCCACAATGTCTTTTGAAACGTGCAGCGTAAACGCATCAACGAAGATTCCGCCACGCAACAAAATCGCGAACAGAATTGCGGCCAGGAATACACCCACCGGGTGATTGCGACCGAGCAGCGCCACCGCAATTCCCACGAACCCATAATTCGCCGAGAAGCCATCATAATAACGATGGCGATAGCCGAGCACTTCGTTAATGCCGACCATCCCGGCTAACCCTCCGGAGATGGCCATCGCCAAAATGATCTGCTTGCGAATCGAAACGCCGCCGTACTCCGCGGCCGATGGATTCGCACCAGTCGCCCGCAATTCATAACCCCACTTCGTCTTCCACAAAAATATGTACACCAGCACACACGCGATCACCGCGAGGATGAAAGCGATATTTAGCGGAATCCGCGCTGGCAGACCAGGAATGAATCTCCCGAGCGTCGGCAAGAATGCCTTGGGACCTATTTCCGCGGTCTGCATGATCGCGTCGCCGGGAATCTTGTAGTGATACTGGGTGAAGTAGCTGAGCAGCGCGACCGCAATGAAATTCAACATGATCGTGTTGATGACTTCGTGCGATCCGAACCGCGCCTTGAGCACGCCGGGAATAGCACCCCAAATTGCCCCGGCGACGATCGCGACCATGCAGCACAACGGGAGCAACACTACCGCCGGCAAATTGGCGAAAGGCGAAACCACGGCCTGCCCCGTGCTCGGATTGAGGATTGAAACTCCGCCGAACTTAATCCCCACCCAGGCGGTAGCGAAGGCCGCAAAATAAAGTTGCCCTTCGGCGCCGATGTTCAAAAGGCCGCAGCGGAATGCCACGGCAACCGCAAGCCCGGTAAAAATCAGAGGCGTCGCATTGAAGAGCGTGTAGCCGATTCCATCCGGCCACGAAAACGCGCTACCAATTAGGAGCTTGTAAGTCTCAAACGGGTTGTCGCCGATGATCCACACGACGATGCCGCCGACGATGAATGCCGCCAGCACGGCAATTAAGGGAAACAGAATTTCGCGGAATAGTTTCATTCAATTCAAAGCGCCGTGCCTATGGCACTCAGCGATGACCTCCCGTCATCATCAATCCAATTTCTTCATTCGTCGCGACCTTTGGATCGACTTCACCAACGATTCGGCCCTTGTGAATAACCAGCAGCCGATCGGAAAGCGCGGTCACTTCTTCCAACTCGGCAGAGACCAGCAGCACGGCGCAACCTTGTTCGCGCAATTCGACGATCTTTCGGTGGATGAATTCAATCGCGCCGATGTCGACACCACGCGTCGGCTGCGAAACCAATAGCAGCTTTGGCGGCAACTCGAATTCGCGGCCGATAATCAGTTTCTGCTGGTTGCCACCTGACAAGGGACAAGGCGCGCGCCGGCAGATTCGGATTCGGCGGACGCACGTCGAAGTCGCGAATCACCTGCTCAGTGCGTTTTTGAATTCCTTTGTGATCGAGCAGGACGCCGCCGCTGGAAACGGCCGGCTGGCGATAATGAACTCCCAGAATCGTGTTCTCCGCGAGACTGAAATCCAGAAGCAGTCCACGTCGATGACGATCCTCCGGCACATGCGCGATGCCCAGTTCCTTTCGCCGCCGCGCGTCAAGCCGCGTAATGTCGCGCCCATCGAATGACATCGATCCCGAGATGTGCGAACCGGGAATCAATCCCGACAATGCTTCGATTAATTCCGTCTGACCGTTGCCCTCAACGCCGGCGATGCCTACGATCTCGCCGGCTCGAACCTCAAACGAAACATCGTCTACCCTTCTCGATCCATCGCGTCCGACAATTGTTAGGCCATGCGCGCCTAAAACTGCTGCACCCGGCTTTGCGTCGGGCTTTGCGACGCGCAGAAGGACTTCGCGGCCAACCATCAAGCGCGCCAGCTCCGCGGAGTTTGTCTCGCTGGTCTTCAATTCGCCGACAACCCGACCATCGCGCATTACCGTGACGTTGTCTGAAATTGCCAGCACTTCAGAGAGTTTGTGGGTGATGATAACGATCGTCTTGCCCTGCTCGCGCATGCGGCGCAGGATAGCGAAAAACTCTTCGACCTCCTGCGGCGTCAAGACCGCCGTCGGCTCATCGAGAATCAATAATTGCGCATGACGATAGAGCGCCTTCAGTAATTCGACCCGTTGCTGCTGCCCAACGGACAGCGTCTCGATCGTTGCATTGGGATTGACGGCCAACTTGAATTCGTCGGAAAGTTTGCGAATCTCTTCGGCGGCCTTTTTCAGATCGAGCGCCGCCGCACTTCCCGGCTCCGCCCCGAGCACTATGTTCTCGACCACAGTCATTGGTTCAACCAACATGAAGTGCTGGTGGACCATGCCGATACCGAGCGCGATTGCATCGTGCGGCGTGCGAATCTCGCGCACCTGGCCGTCAATCAGAATCTCGCCGCCATCAGCGGTGTAGAAACCGTAAGCGATGCGCATCGCTGTCGATTTTCCGGCGCCGTTTTCGCCGACGATCGAATGAATCGTTCCCGGCGCGACTTTGAAGTTCACCCGGTCATTGGCCAGCACAGCGCCGAACCGTTTGGTGATGTTGCGAAGCTCAATCATGGACTTTGGTCTTTGGCCTTTGGTCTTAGTTGTCTGTCTGGAAAGCCGCTGACTTTCGCGAAGCAGACTTCGAGACTGAGCGCAAATACGCGTTAAGTGTGGGAGACAGTTCAGAAATGATCGACCTCAGTTCGCTGGTCTGTCTGGCTGTTAACAACTTGCGCTGGTAAGCTCGGCGAAGCCAATGCAGAGTTTCATACAAAGAACCTCGGGATATTCTGAGGAAGCGTCGGTAGTCTTGGGAACTTCCTCTGCCACTTCCCTCAGCTATGTTGGCGCCGATGCTGTCGGCTGAACGCACCAATTGTTTACCAACCGTATCTCTAGCAAAACTGTCCCACGGCAACACCGACTCCCAGACTTTGTCCGCAAGTTTCTCAGAGAGTTCATAAATTCTTAGGTTCTCAAAATTGACTCTTGCCATCGTGCTTTGCTCCGTTCCTTTAGTAACGTAAACACAGTTCCCAAGACCAAAGACCAAAAGCCAAAGACCGATCTTTGTCACTGCGTCATCCTGTCGATCACGTTGACTTGCTTATCAACAATTTTCTTCTTCGCCTCTTCCGCCGCGCGAATGGCTTCGGGAGCAACCAGGTTCTGGTTGTTGCTATCCATTACATAACCGACGCCATCGGTGTCCAGGCCGAAGACGTGAAAGCCCCCTTGGAATTTGTGGTTAACAACATCTTTCACGATGTCGTAAACGGCGTTGTCGACGTGCTTGACCATGCTGGTCAAAACAAATCCCGGCTTCACCATATTCTGATTCGAATCAACGCCGATTACGAAATGGGTGGCGCGTCCGTTCGCGTCTTTGCCGGATTGCTCGACGGCATCAAAAGCACCCAAGCCTGAATTACCCGCGGCGGTGAAAATCACATCTGCGCCTTTGCTGATTTGGGCGAGCGCGATCTCTTTGCCCTTGCCCGGATTATTCCAGGCCGCATCCGTGACGCCCACATAATTCTGGATGACCTGAATCTTCGGATTCGCTGCCTTAGCCCCCTGTTCGAAACCACCTTCAAATCGGTGGATCAAACCGATATCCATGCCGCCGATGAAACCAAGAGTGCCCGTCTTTGAAGTCATTCCGGCGATGAGGCCGACCAGATAAGAACCTTCGTGCTCCTTGAAAACTAACGACGCGACATTTGCTTTGGGTGTCTTGCCGTCATCTTCAAAAATCACGCCGTCGATAATCGCGAAATGAATGTTGGGATAGTCGCGCGCCACGTTCTGCATAATCGGGCTCTGCGCGAAACCGACGCCGATAACCAAATCGTAGCCGCGCTCGGCAAACGCGCGCATCGCCGGTTCGATCGACACCGGATTGCCGGGTTCGACGTCGCGCAGGACAATATCCATCGCGGGCTTGCCGCAACTTGTCTTGCCATCCGGCAACATGCCGGTCTCAGCGCATTTCACTCCTGCCCACGCTGCGGCATTGAATGAGCGATCGTCTTTGCCGCCGATGTCAAAGACAATGCCGACGTGAATCTTTGACTTGTCATCCGTGCCGTAACTCACGCGATTGCAAGCCTGTCCGGCAAAGATCAGAGAGACCAAAGCAAACAAAGCCACCCCTAATCTGAATTTCATTTGTCGATCACTTCCTTAATCAATTCGGGCAGCTTCGAAGGGCGCCCATCCTCGACTACGTACGCAGCTTGGATGCGCGCAGCGGCTCGCTGAGCGCGATCCTGATCGCTACAATAAAGAAGTCCGATAGAATCTCCCGAGCGAACTTCGCTGCCGATTTTCACTTCCGATAGAAATCCCACCGTCGGATCGATCCGGTCTTCGATGCGCACGCGTCCGCCACCCGCCTCCGCAATCGCGTGCCCAACCTCTTCCGTATTAATCCCAACGACGAAACCTGAGCGCGCCGATTCTACCTTAACGCTCTCATGTGTCAACGGCAGAATCTGCGCCGGGTTATCACAAACACGGAGGTCGCCGCCCTGAACTTCGACGTTCTTCTTAAAACATTCCAGGGCTGCGCCGGATTCGTGCACCTTCCGCACGCGCGCGCTGGCAGCTTCGACTGTCGGCTCCAGACCGGAGAGCACGATCATTCGCGCGGCCAATTCGACTGAAAGATCGAGTACCGGTCGCGCTCCTTCATGAACCTCGCCGCGCAAGAGTTCGATGCACTCGAGCACTTCAACCGAATTTCCAACCGCGCGGCCCAGCGGCTGATTCATGTCCGTGATCAAGGCCTGCGATTTCACCCCGAGCGAATTACCAGTCGTCACCAGGGCCCGGGCCAGCTCTCGAGCGCGATCTTGTTCGCGCATGAACGCGCCCGATCCGGTCTTAACGTCAATAACCATTGCATCTAACCCCGCCGCACCTTTCTTGGAAATGATCGAAGCTACAATCAACGGGATCGCTTCGATGGTCGCGGTGGCGTCGCGGAGGGAATATAGTTTTCTGTCGGCCGGCGCAATCTCCGCTGTCTGGCCATTCATGGCGAAGCCCGCAGCGTCGAGCACTTTGCGAAATTCTTTCAGCGAAAGATCGACCCGATATCCGGGAATCGATTCAAGTTTATCCAGTGTGCCACCGGTGTGGCCCAGCCCACGTCCGGAAATCATGGGCACACAAACGCCGGCAGCCGCCGCGAGCGGCGCTATCAGCAGAGACGTTTTATCTCCGACGCCTCCGGTTGAATGCTTATCAGCTTTTGGTTTGGAAATATCCGAAAAGTCGAGGATCTCGCCTGAGTGCAGCATCGCCTCCGTCAAGGACGCCTGCTCCGCTTCAGTCATGCCGTTGAGAAAGATCGCCATCAGCAGGGCCGAAACTTGATAGTCGGCAATCTCGTTACGTGTCACACCGTTGATGAAAAACGAGATCTCCTCGCGCGAGAGTTCGGCGCCGTCGCGTTTTCTGCGAATGATGT
>QHXG01000741.1 GCA_003222845.1 Acidobacteriota bacterium
AAGGGTGACCTCAACAAGAAATCAGAGGTGCTGCAGGGCACGCTCGACCTGATGATTTTGAAAACGCTACAGGCGATGGGTCCGCTGCACGGATTCGGAATTGCGCGCCGGTTGGAACAGTTGAGCGAAGAGGTGCTCCGCCTGAACGAAGGCACCGTTTACACATCACTTTTACGGTTGCAGCAGCAAGGATGGATCGCAGCGGAGTGGGGCGCTTCTGAGAATAACCGCAAGGCGAAATTCTATTCGACTACAAAGAGAGGCCTGAAGCAATTGGCGAGAGAGACGGAAGACTGGGAGAGGATTTCTGGAGTGATCCACCGTCTGCTTCAGATCGAGGGCCAGAGATGATGATCGTGCGCAGGCTTCGTATGCTGTGGGAACGAATGCGTGACACGGCTCGCAATAAGCCTCACGAATTGGAGTTCCAAGCGGAGATGGAAGAGCACGTCAGATTGCTGGCGGAGCAGTATCGCCGGCAAGGCATGACAGCGGAAGGCGCCATGCTGGCGGCGAGGCGGCAGTTTGGAAACACCACTTTGTTACAGGAGGACTTGAGGGCGATGCAGATGAAACCTGCCATCGAGGCTTTGCGAGGCGATCTGAGTTACGCCGCCCGCCTGCTGCGAAGGAACCCGGGGTTCGCAGCGACGGCGGTGATAACTCTAGCGCTCGGGATCGGCGCGAATACCACCATTTTCAGCGTGTGCAACGCTATGCTTTTCAGGCCGCTTCCGTATGCGGAGCCGGACCGCATCGTTATGCTTTCGGAGCGGCAGCGCGACGGAAAGCCGAGCGACGTGGCGCCGGCGAATTTTGTGGATTGGCAAAACGGCAGCCGGTCGTTCAGCGGGATGGCGGCGGTGAGGGCGTCCAGCTTCGCGTCCAGCTTCATTCTTGGCGGACAGAGCGAGGCGTCGCGGTTAGCCGGAGGGGACGTCTCGTCGAGTTTCTTTTCCGTATTAGGCGTCCGGTTCATGCTCGGCCGCAATTTTCTTCCCGACGAGGACCGGCCCGGCCATGATCGCGTCGCCATTCTGAGCTACGCGGCATGGAGCAAATGGTTCGGAGCGGACCGCGATATCGCGGGTAAGCCCATCACGCTCGATGACAAGAGCTACACGGTGGTCGGTGTTCTGCCGGCGGATTTTCAGTTCGGGAGCACGGCGGCAGATTTCCAGGCGCGCGGCCAAGCCGATATTTGGGTCCCGCTGGCGCTGGACGCTCAGAAACTACAGCGTGGCGCTCATATGCTGCACGTTATAGCGAGGCTCAAGCCCGGGGTGAAATTGGCGCAGGGGCAGGCTGAGTTGGACGTCTTGGCGGCGAACCTCGCGCAGCAGTACCCGAAGAACAACAAGGACATAGGGATCGTCGCCGTGCCGCTGACAGATCAGGTGACGGGGAGTGTTCGCGTGGCCCTCGAGACACTGCTTGGCGCCGTTGGACTGGTGCTGCTGATCGCCTGCGCCAACGTAGCCAACCTGCTGCTAAACCGGGCCGCGGCGCGCCAGAAAGAAATGGCCGTGCGGATTGCGCTGGGCGCAAGCCGCGGGCGGCTGGCACAGCAACTTCTGACGGAGAGCCTGTTCCTGGCGAGCCTCGGCGGCATTGCGGGTTTCGTTTTGGCGCTTGCTGCTATTGCGGCCTTAACTCCGCAGTTGCCTGCCGACCTGTCACGCGCCGCGGGGATTGCGGTAGACACACGAATGCTGATTTTTACCGCCGTGATTTCGCTGGTGACCGGAATTCTCTTCGGACTGGGTCCCTTGTTCGGACCGTGGCGCGAAAGCGCCGGGGAATCGCTTAAGCAGAACAATCGAACTTCGAGTGGAATTCAAACCCGCTTGCGGAGCGGGCTGGCGATGGCACAGATCGCGATCGCGATCATTCTTCTGATTGGGGCCGGCCTGATGGTGAAAAGTTTTTGGGCGCTGACGCACGTAGCGCCTGGGTTTCGTTCGGAGAACATCCTGACGGCGCGCTTGTCGCTGCCGAGATCACGCTATCCCGACAACCATAGGATCGCGGTCTTCGAACGGGAACTTGGCGAACGCTTGCAGGGAAGGCCCGGCGTTACCTCTGCCGGGTTCACAACGTACCTGCCGCTAAGCGGTTTGGAGAATTCATGGGGGTTCGTCATCGAAGGCCGACCACCGCTGCCGGTGGGAACGGACAACATTGCGATGCACCGGCCGGTGAGCGTGGGCTATTTCGAGACGATCGGGATTCCATTGCTGCGAGGACGATCGTTCACATCGG
>QHXG01000766.1 GCA_003222845.1 Acidobacteriota bacterium
CGCGAACGCCTCTTCCTTCCGGCCCAAACGCGCGTACCAGGTGGCCAGAATAAATTCAGGCACGTAATCCTTCTTCGATCTCGCCAACAACTCAGTCAAGCGTGCTTGGACAAAACCGTTCCAGCCAGCCTTGCCGTACGCCTCTTTCATCTTGGTCAATCCTTCAGGCGAGAACCCGCCGGGACCGGGAAATTTTAGGTACTCGGTTACTGCTTGATCGTACATCTGTCTTGCTTCATAAGCGCGCCCGAGGAAAGCATGTGTGGTGGGAAAGTTCGGATCCATTTCAATCGTCATGCGGTACTGCTTGATGGCCTCGTCGTATCGGCGCGCGTTTAGCAACAGATCTCCATAAACACGATTTGTAATCAGCGCCAGCGGATCAAGCTCGAGCGCCCGGCGTATTTCAGATAGCGCCTCATTGTGACGTTGCAGTGAGGAAAGATTCTCTGCATGCCAATGATGCGCAGTGGCGTAGTTTGGGTTGAGCTCTATGGCGCGCCTGAATTCGCGTTCAGCGCCGGCAAAATCCCAATCGTAGTAGGCAATGATCTGCGCCAGCGAAGTATGTGCTTCCGGCAAATTATCGTCCAAGGCCAGTGCTTTCATTGCCGCTGCCTTAGCCCGCGGCATCCATTCTTTTGGTGGACCCTCGCCAAATGCAGAAAGCAACGCGTCGGAATCGGCGAGGCCGGAATATGCCAAGGCATAATTTGGATCTTTGTCGATGGCTTGCTGAAAATAAGGAATGGCGCGGTTGAAGTCATCAATCGTGCGCTTGTTCCAATAAAAACGGCCTTTCAAATAGAGCTGGTACGCTTCGGAGTTGCCGGTGTAGCTCTTCGTGACGCGTTGCTCTTCCGCGCCCGACAGTTTCGTGCGGAGTTTATTTGAAACGTCGCGAGCGATTTCGCTTTGCAACGCGGCAAGATCGGTTGTCTTCCGGTTGTACTGTTCACCCCAAATCTGATTGCCCGTTAGCGCGTCGACCAACTCCAGGCTCAGAGTTAACTGATCGCCATGCTGCACCACGCGGCCATTCAAGACGGCTTGCACGGACAATTCGGATCCGGCTTGTTGCGGCGTCACTTCCTTCCCTTTGTAGTGGAACACCGTGCTGCGCGCTTTAACTGAAAGATTGGGAAGCTGCGAGAGGCTGTTGATAAGAGATTCAGTGATGCCATCTGATAAGTAATCCACACCGCTGTTGCCGCTGGCATTCGTGAACGGCAACACCGCAATTGATTGAATCGCCGTGTTGCTCTTTCGTGGCAAGTAGAAGTAAGCAGCAACAGCAAGCATGGTGATAAATATTACAGCGCCTGCAAGCACGACAACTTTAGTCTGCTTCGGCTTGCTGAGTTCGCGTGCTCCGCCAATCGTCTGCTGCCGATTAACAACAGTCGTCGGCCCAGTGGCGCGGCCCACATCTGCTTGCGTGGAATGCTGAGGCAGAACGCTTGTTTCAACTTCACTCGCTATCGGTGGACCACCAAACTTCGCCGTACCCACTTCACCGCTAACCGAATCTGA
>QHXG01000204.1 GCA_003222845.1 Acidobacteriota bacterium
GCGAAGGCTTCATAATATAAAGTTAGATCCGGTTAAAGGGGAGTATACGGCTGTGCGTTATCCAAATCGGGCCCACACGTTATCGCACAGTCTTAAAACATCGGCGGACGCGGTCGGAAATCGCGATGCAACGCATCATCTGGGCTTTTGTTTATGTATTCGTCGGGGGAGTAATTTTCTGGACTCCAAGCGTAGCGGTGCATGCTTGGAGACGTCATAACTTTCGGGGCTTAGATATCTTGATTCTTACTATTCTGCTACCGCTTATTAGTCTAACGGGCGTTGTAATTCTTAGAAAACTCCGGCTCGAGCGGACCAATCGTAGTTTTATTGCGTGTTCAATGCTGCTTGGAATCTGGGTTATTGGCCCTTTGTTCACAACAATCAACGCGACTTTCGCTGGAGCTGGCTTTGCTAACGCAGGCGTCTGGAAATTCGTTGTCATTACCACATTTTTCTTCCCAATTTTTACATTTGAAATGTCCACTTACGACGGAACGTTACTGGCCGTCCTATTAACCACATTCCTTCTGATACTTATGTCTAGGCGTACACTTGAAAATCTCTAGACGGCTTCGCCTGACGTGAGGCGGCTAATGCAGAACGGTATCGATACTGACAATGATGTTCACTTTGCTCTTGATTCCTAATGTAAGAGAACATTTACAATATTTGTTTTCGTAGTTCGCGTAAGAGTTGTTTCGCATCTTCGGGCGACAACTCTTCCGGATCCGCTGCACGCAACTCATCAACAACTTTCTGATTTGCCAGATCAAACAGCGAAGCCTGCGCGGCGAGGCGACGGCGACCCGCGCGCATGGCGGCTTTGCTCAACGCCCGATTCTCCTCCCATGACGAGTCGGCGCCCACTGCGACCGCACGCTCAGGCTCGGAGGGAATCTCATCTGTAAACACGTCCAATTCGTAACGCTCCAGCCTTTGCAGCACTTCGCGTGCGCGAGTCAGCGCCGCGGGCGGCATGCCGGCCAAGCGGGCGACTTCGATTCCGTATGACTTTGAAGCGCGACCGCGTTCGAGTCGATGCAGAAAGACGACTTCGCCTTCGCGTTCAGTGGCGGTGATTTGATAGTTCTGTGCGCCGGGCAGACGCTCCGCCAGTTCAGTCAATTCGTGATAGTGAGTAGCGAAGAGAGTCTTGGCGGCATGCTCCGGTGAATCGTGTAGATACTCGGCGACCGCCCACGCGATTGAGAGCCCATCGAACGTCGCAGTTCCGCGCCCGATCTCGTCGAGCAGGACGAGCGATCGTGGCGTAGCGCTATGCAGAATCGCCGCCGTCTCCGTCATCTCGACCATGAAGGTGCTGCGACCACGCGCAAGATCGTCCGACGCGCCGACTCGTGTCCACACTCGATCAAGCAACGGCAAGCGCGCCCGCTCTGCCGGAACGAACGAACCCATCTGCCCAAGGATAGAGATGATTCCGGTTTGTCGCAGGACCGTGCTCTTGCCGCCCATGTTCGGCCCGGTGATGATCAGCAGGCGATCGGTGGAATTATTCAAATAGACGCTGTTGGGCACGAACGGTTCTTCGTTGAAGACCTCGATCACCGGATGGCGTCCGTGAACAATCTCAATCTCGCCGCCGTCGTGAATTGCGGGTCGAACGTAACGTCGCCGGATCGCAGTTTCTGCGAGCGATGACACCGCGTCCAGGCACGCCAGTGCGCGCGCAGTAGCTTGAATCCGCGAAGTCTCGGTGGCAACCTCGCGGCAGACCAGGCCAAAGATTTCCGATTCAAGTTGCAGGATACGCTCTTCCGCGCCAAGCACCTTGCTCTCCCACTCCTTCAATGCTGTGGTCGTAAATCGTTCCGCGTTTGCGAGCGTCTGTCGTCGTTCATAATCCGGCGGCACGCGCGCAGCATTGGCCTTGGACACCTCGATGAAATAGCCGAAGACGTTGTTATAACGAATGCGCAAGCTTCCGATGCCGGTGCGCGAGCGCTCCTCGGCTTCCATCGCGGCGATTGTCTGTTTGGCGTTGCGGCTGAGCGATCGCAATTCGTCAAGTTCAGTCGCATAGCCATTTCGAATCACGCCGCCATCAATAACTTTTGCGGGCGGATCGTCTTCGATCGCTGAGGCGATAAGCGTGCGCACGTCGGCGAGTTCGTCACAGGCTTCGTTCAGAACCTGCAGCAGCGACGATTCCGAATTCGCCAGCGCCTCGCGCACTTGCGGCACTTGATCGAGAGATCGTCGCAAGGCCACCAGGTCGCGAGGGGTCGCGGAACCCAAATTAAGCCGGCCTGTCAATCGCTCGACGTCTGCGACTTCTTTCAAAAGCGTTCGCGTCCGATCTCGCTTGACGTGCGAGGCGTGCAATTCAGCGACGGCGCCATGCCGCTGCTCGATCTCTCCCCGATGAAGGGAAGGACGCAGCAGCCATGAACGCAGCAAACGCGCACCCATCCCAGTCACAGTTTCATCGATTACATCAAGCAAGGAGCGCGATGCGCCACCGCCGCCGAGCGCTTCGACCAGTTCGAGGTTTCGCACCGTGATGTTGTCGAGCACCAGATGATCCTGCGGCTCGAAATAGACAATGTCGCTGATGTGGGCCGCGCCGGCGCGCTGCGTTTCCTGTGCGTATCGCAGGCACGATCCGGCGGCGCGGATCGCTTCGGCCTTGCCTGTCAATCCATAGCCGTCAAGGGAGCGCACGCCGAATTGTTTGATTAGGAGAGATTCGCAGTCTTGATTCTGCCAAAGCCAATCATCGAGCGGCGTCAGGGTGGCGGCCAGACCACCGGAGTCAGGAGACGCGAATTGGGGGCCGGTTCCCTCTCCCATTGGGAGAGGGTTAGGGTGAGGGCCTACGGCGACAGAAGCTGAAATATTTTTTTG
The DNA here is from genome assembly GCA_003222845.1 of Acidobacteriota bacterium. Taxonomy (GTDB): domain Bacteria; phylum Acidobacteriota; class Blastocatellia; order Pyrinomonadales; family Pyrinomonadaceae; genus UBA11740. The sequence goes on from QHXG01000204.1 coordinate 2,872, forward strand.
TTCTTCTTCTTTTGTCGCTAAGCTTCGCTCCCTCACCCCAGCCCTCTCCCAGGGGGAGTGCGCTCGAAAATCCCGCCCTTACCAGTGTCGTCAGCGCAGCCGGGAAGAGCAACTCGCGCGGCGCATAGGATTCGATGTCGGCGGCGATTCTTTGCCATGCATCGGAACCATCTGCTTGGGTCGCACGAAACTCGCCGGTCGAAATGTCGAGAAAAGCGGCGCCGACAGTTTCTCCTTGCGCACAGACTGCAGCCAGGTAGACTGACGCGCGCGGCTCCAGCAGTTGCGGATCGATCGGCGTTCCCGGGGTGACGACCCGCACCACTTCACGTCGCAGCAACTTTTTCGCTTTCGATGGATCCTCGGTTTGCTCGCAAATGGCGACGCGGTAGCCTTTGCGGACAAGTTTGGCAATGTAGTTGGCCGCCGAATGATGTGGCACACCGCACATAGGAATGGGATCATCGCGCTCTTTATGGCGGGCCGTCAGCGTAATCTGCAATTCACGCGAGCCAATGACGGCGTCTTCAAAGAAGAGTTCGTAGAAATCTCCCAGGCGAAAGAAGAGCAAAGTCCCCGGGTGCTGAGATTTCAGCTCACGGTACTGCCTGACCATCGGAGTGGTGTTCGTTGTAGTCATCTCCAGTGCCGGTGGGAAGTTCGACCCACGATTTCCATTATGAGCGAGAGCGCAAAGCCTACATCGTAAGCGGTGACGTAAGCAAGCCACTGATTATTTCACAATGTGCCAACTCGTCGTAGGTAAACTCCCAAAGGAGAGGGAGTCTACTACAGCCTAATTCTGGGCACACTAATTATTACATCTTTTCATTCGCCTCGCTCCGAGCGTTTCTCCCAGTTCTTCTTTCATATTATGATTGCTATCTAAAGCAGATAACGAAACGATTAATGAACAACAGATCTTTTAGTGTCGGATCAGCGACCTTCGGTGACGGGCGTCTGACGATCATTGCCGGGCCCTGCGTGATCGAATCCGAGGAACACGCGTTGATGATGGCGCGCGAGTGTACTGCGCGCGCTCGCAACGTCGGACTCGACTTTGTTTTCAAAACTTCGTTTGATAAAGCGAATCGATCTTCAATCAAGAGCTTTCGCGGCCTTGGGATCGAAGCCGGTCTGGAGATTTTGGAAAATATTAAGAAAGAAGTGGGCGTGCCCGTGCTGACCGATATTCATGATGTGGCCCAGGTCGAGCGGACCGCCGAAGTTGCCGACGTGCTTCAGATTCCCGCGTTCCTGTGTCGGCAAACAGATCTAATCCTGGCGGCGGCGCAATCGGGACGTGCGGTCAATATCAAGAAGGGACAGTTTCTGGCGCCGGCAGATGCGCGCAACATCGTTGAGAAGGCGCAAGCAGCGGGCTGCGAGCGCGTAATGATCACGGAACGCGGGGTAAGTTTCGGCTACAACAATCTGGTAGTCGACATGCGTTCGTTTCCTATCATGAGCGAGTTTGGCGTGCCGGTCGTGTTTGATGTGACGCATTCGCTGCAGCTTCCGGGTGGTCTGGGCCATGCAACCGGAGGTTTATCGCAGTACATCGAACCACTCGCCCGCGGGGGCGTTGCCTGTGGGGTCGATGCGGTATTCATGGAAATTCACGAGGCGCCTGAACGGGCACCTTCGGACGGACCCAATATGTTGCCATTGGAGCGAATGGAAGCGTTGCTCGAGAGCCTTCGAGATATTCACGCACTGGCGCAACGGAGTAGAACATTGAAAATTGAAAATTGAAGAAAAATGCAAATTTCAAATTGGCGCGGCGCACTACTGCAAAGGCCTACGGCGCCTGAGGCTGCCAAACAAATTTACAATTTTCATTTTGCAATTTTCAATTTTCAATATCGAGTCGCAAAACCACGAGTGAAATCGAATAGTTGATACGAACACATGAGATTCATCTATTTCCTTCTGTGCATCATCCTCCTTCCAATCAATACCCGTGCTCAGGAAGAAGCGCGCGCCGCGTGGCAGGTGACGAACTTCGACATCACGGCGAATAACCCCGGCGCCGAACGCGCACTCAACGCGCGCGCAACGGTGTCGGTCCGAAATGTGGGACTTGGCTCGGGCGCGACGCTTACGCTGCGGCTCAACTCAAAGGCGGAAGTCAAATCTGTAACCGTCGGTGGATCATCGGCGAGTTTCAAATCGCTTCCCGAACCGCGCGGCGGCGCGCAGCGCATCACGATTACTTTGCCAAGCGCAGTCCCCGCAAACCAAACCGCTGCGGCGACCATTGAGTATCGTTTGCCTGTCGAAGAAAATTCGGGACTGGCCGCGATCTCGCCGATCGCGTTTCAGTTCCTGCCGTTGACGCTGTGGTATCCATCGCCGAACACCTCGTTCGCGGTGCGCGGCGCAGACTATGCGCCGTTTCGTTTGACAATCAACGGCGCCACCGCAATCTCGTCCGGCACCGAAAAGAGCGCAAGCGGTAACAGCGTTTTCGAACAATCTTTGTACGCGCTGCCTTTCTTTGTAACTGGATCGTGGGATCAGGTTGAGGGCGGCGCGAACGCGAAAGGCATTACGGCCTATTTGCCAAAGGGTGTGGGCGCCGACGCGCACAAGCAGGCCGAAGCTTTGATCTCGCTTACGAATGACGCGCGGTCGTTCTTCGGCAATCTGTTTGGTGGTACCCCTGACGTGCCCTTGCGTTTGGTGAGCGTGACGCGCGGCGGTGGTTTTGACAGCGCGGGAACGATTTTGCTGGGCGAAGGATCGTTCGGTCGCAAAAAAATCGATTCGGTTACCGCACTCGCGATTGGCGAAGCCATCGCGCGGGTTTGGATCGGCGCCGGCAGTCCAGTGCGCGGTGAAGGCCATGGCGTCGTGCGCGAAGGTTTGGCGCGATTTCTGGCCTCACTTTTTATCGAAAAGGAATTTGGCGCGGAAGCAGCAGAAGCTGAGCGCGCCCGTCAACGTCTTGCATATTCGTCGATCGCCAAACGAGATGGTCCGCTGTCCCGAACGACTCCGCTCGACAACACCTATTTCAATTCAGTCGCAAACAAAGGCGCCATGGTCTGGCGTCTGATCGATCATGTTGTCGGACGAGATGCATTCGTCGCTACATTGCGAGCGTCTCTGGCCGGCGCGAAGACTGCTCCCGACGGACTGTTCCTTGCGGGTCTGCGCAGCGCCTTTATCAATCGGGGCGGAGCGTCGTTGAAAGCACTTCTCGATCAGCAACTCGATCAGCCTACGGACACGGATCTGATGGCCGGCTTACCACATTTGGAGGGCGGTCAGTGGATAGCGGCGCTGCGGAATCTTGGATCTACTGCCGTTACCGTGGATGTTGCAGCTATGACTGATGCCGGACAGGAAGTTAACGCCTCCGCCACCATCGAAGCGCATGATTTTGGACAAGCGGCGTTTCGCAATGCGTCCAGGATTGTGCGCGCCGAAGTCGATCCTGAGAAGTTCTATCCGCAGGTGGATTACTCGAACGACGCAGCGCCGCGCACCCCGGAAGTCGCGAGTTCGTTGGCCGAAGCGACGCGGTTGTTTGGCGCGCAGGAATACGCCAAGGCTGAGAGCCTCGCGCGCGAGTTGTTGGCGTCATCGCCCCGTACGCAGGAAGCGCGGATCATTCTGGCGCGGACGCTGCTGGCCGAAAACAAAACTGATGAAGCCGAACGCGAATTCAAGCAACTTGCCGGTGAACGTCTTCCGATACCAGCCGCGTTGGCCTGGTCAAACATTGGCCTGGGCGAAATTGCCTTGAAGCGCGGACAGGGCGCGGAAGCTGCGCGCAATTTCACCGACGCCGTGCGCGCCGACGCCGAGTACGCGTCGACCTTGACGGCGCGCGCCGAGCGGATTCGTGCCGAAGCCGCGGCCAACGTTTCGCCTGCTGTTGATGAGTCGCTCCGAAGGTTTATCAATCAACTCGACGGAGCGCTTCGGAGTGGGCGACAATCTGAGATCGCGCCACTGGTAGTTTCAGGCGAGTTGGCGAAATTCGTTCGCGGCGCGGTCGGCACGCAACCGGAGGCTTGGCAGACGCGCGTCCTACGGTCCGAGCAAATCGATGCGAATCGAGTGGCTCTGGATGTGGCGCTGAATACCAAACAGTTGGGCGCTGAACACTCTGGCACGGCAGTCTTTATTCTGGCGCGGGCCGGTGGCGCATGGAAGTTGAATGCAATTGAATTCTTCGAAGTGAAGTAGGGTTAGGGCCGCCCGAGCCGTGTCAGAACCGCGAGCGGACCGGGGTCCCCAAGCGGGCAGCCCGCTTGGGGTGGTGGATGCGACCGGATCGTCCGATTGCGGATTGGCGATTTCGGATTTCGGACTGGAGAACTCCGCATCTCCCGCGCTAAATCCGCAATCCGAAATCCGGAATCGGCAATCAGACGATCCGGTCGCTACCGCTCGCGGTTCTGACACGGTGTAAGATATGAACACTCTACAAACGAAACTGAACGTGCTGCGGGAACGGATTCGTCGCACCGAATCTGCCGTAGTTGCTTTCTCCGGCGGGGTCGACTCGACGTTTGTCTTGAAAGTCGCGCACGAAGTGCTGGGGGCGAAAGTCATCGGCCTCACCGCATTAAGCGAATCGTTGCCGAGTGGAGAATTGGAAGCAGCTCAGAAACTCGCAGATCAGATCGGCGTGAGGCACGTCGGGCTGCGGACGTTTGAAACACAGGATAAGAACTATCTCGCGAACGCGGCGAATCGTTGCTATTTTTGTAAGACCGAAATGTATTCGCGAATTAAGGCGTTCGCGCAAAAGGAGAAGATCAGGTTTGTGCTCGATGGACTGAATCAGGATGATTTGTCCGATCGACGGCCGGGTCGCGCCGCTGCGATGGAGCATGGCGTGATCTCGCCCCTGGTTGATGCAGGTTTGAAAAAGACGGAAGTCCGCGCGTTGTCGCGCGAAATGGGATTGCCGACATGGGACAAACCGGCGCTCGCTTGTCTGTCTTCGCGCATTCCGCATGGCACGCCGATAACTCTGCAAGCGCTGAATCAAGTTGACCGCGCGGAAAGTTATCTGCGAAAGCTGGGTGTGGGCCAAGTCCGCGTGCGGCATCACGGGGACACCGCCCGAATAGAAGTCGAGCCGCCCGATTTTCGGCTGGTTAGAACGCGAGAGAGGGAAATCGCGGCACACCTCCAATCGCTGGGTTTCGCTGAAGTCGTACTTGACCCTGAAGGATATCGTTACAGAACAGGGAGCGGTAGCGACCCGATCACAGACTCAACCTGGGAGAAGTCCCTCGCTACCGCTCGCGATACTGACACTGGTTTCTGATGCAAGCTGAAAGGATTCGCGAACTCCTCGATGAAGTGCGCACCGGAGGGCGCACTGTCGAAAGCGCGCTCGATCAATTACGCGATCTGCCGTTTGAAAATCTGGGCTATGCGCGGCTCGATCATCATCGGGCCCTGCGCAAAGGTTTTCCCGAAGTTGTCTTCTGTGAAGGAAAGCGTGTCCATCAGATTGTTGAGATTCTCGAGCGACTCACCCGAAAACATTCAGCCGTGCTGGCGACGCGGGCCTCGCCCGAAATCTATAATGCAGTCCACGATCGCTTTCCTACCGCAAGATATTTTGATGATGCTCGGATAATTCAACTGGGATTGAACGGGACCAACCCGACTAAGACGACTGTGTTAGTTATCTGTGCGGGAACTGCGGACGTTCCCGTCGCCGAAGAGGCAGCCGTCACCGCGGGCGCGCTCGGCAGCGGCGTTGAGAGACTTTACGACGTGGGCGTTGCCGGCGTTCATCGCCTGCTCTCGGCGCGCGACGAATTGAATGCTGCGAATGTAATTGTGGTGGTGGCGGGAATGGATGGCGTCTTGCCGGCAATTGTCGGAGGTTTGGTCGCATCCCCGGTGATTGCCGTGCCGACTAGTATTGGTTACGGCACCGGACTTGGCGGAACGGCGGCGCTGATGACGATGTTGAATGCGTGCGCACCGGGAATTGCCGTAGTCAATATCGACAACGGCTTTGGCGCCGGTTATCTCGCGCACCTGATCAATACGCGCAGTTCTGATTAGGTCTACTCGCAAATCGCTGAGGCGTCTTACTCTGCGCCCTCGGCGAAAACCTTCGCGCCCTCTGCGTTAGAATCATTCTGTCAGACATTTCGTAAGTCCATAAGGAAACAGATCATGAAAAAGAAACCCTCCGCCGTCGAGACACGCGCGAAGCGCATCAAGCTGCTCCTGATGGACTGCGACGGCGTGATGACTGACGGCCGGATCATGCTCCTCGAGAACGGCGACGAACAGAAAACATTCAACGTGCGCGACGGTCATGGCATTGTGTTGTTTCATCGCGCCGGCTTGAAGACGGGAATCATTTCAGGACGCAGCTCCAGTTTCGTGCAAAAGCGCGCTTGGGAGTTGGGCATGCCGCAGGAGTTTGTTTGGCAAGGCTGCCACAACAAGATCGAGACATTCGAAGACGTGCTCATTCGTGCGCAACTCGAGGCGAGCGAAGTCGCCTTTGTCGGCGACGACCTTACCGACATTCCGATCATGCAACGCGTCGGACTCGCCGTAGCGGTTGCCGATGCAGAGGAGGAAACAAAGCGAGCCGCGCATCACTTGACGGAACGTACGGGCGGCCATGGGGCTGTGCGCGAAGTAACTGACCTGATTCTTAAAGCGCAGGGCAAATGGGATAACTTGATGAAGCGGTACAGCGGATAGAACCGCCCTGCGTAGGTCGAGACTGATCTCGGGTGATGATTGGCGGTCGACGAAAGGGAGCGTCGGAGGGTAAACATGTCGCGCAAGAGTGATGCGGCTTCTTTTGCTGTGAAAGGTCTGAAAGTTGTGATAATTTCCCGGATCGATTGTGGTCAATTTGCGGAGCGCAAAGATTTAGCTAAAGGATCATGACGCCTCAGCGGTTTCAACAGATCTCCCAGATTTACCAGGCAACTCTGGAGCGCGAGCCGGAGCAACGCGCGGCCTTCCTGCAACAGTCCTGCGGTGGAGATCGAGACCTGCGCCACGAGGTTGAGTCGTTGCTGGCAAGCGAAAAGAGCGCAGACGCTTTCTTCTCGTCCAAGGGGATGAAGGAGAAGGCGAAGAGGCTGGGCGGTAAACCGTCTCAATCGCTCGTTGGCCGAACGCTAGACAATTACCAGGTGCTCTCGCTGCTGGGAGTCGGCGGCATGGGTGAAGTCTATCGGGCCCGCGACACTAAGCTCGGACGTGAAGTGGCGATCAAGGTGCTGCCGGCAGGTTTCGCCCCCGGCTCCGACCGACTGCGTCTCGAGAGGGAAGCGCGGGCTGTTTCAGCCTTGAATCATCCCAATATTCTGACCATCTATGAAATCAAAGAGGTGGACGAGCACCTCTTCATCGCCACCGAGTTCGTTGATGGCGAAAACCTGCGCGAGCGCCTAAGGGAAGGGCGTATGAAACTTGGCGAGGTGCTCGACGTGGCCATCCAAGTCGCGAGCGCCCTTTCAGCGGCGCATGCAGCCGGAATCGTGCATCGAGACATCAAGCCTGAGAACATCATGCTTAGGCGCGATGCTTTGGTGAAGGTTCTGGATTTCGGATTGGCAAAACTGACGGAGCCGCAATCGACAATAACGGGCCCGGAAGAAGTCACGCTTCAGCACTTCAGTACCGAACCAGGGCTTGTGCTTGGCACTTCCGTTTACATGTCACCGGAGCAAGCGCGAGGACTCCCGCTTGACACACGCACGGACATTTGGAGTCTCGGCGTGGTGCTGTACGAGATGGTCGGCGGCCACGTGCCGTTTTCAGGCGCGACAAAGAGCGACGTGATCGTTTCAATACTGGAAAGAGAACCTCCACCTCTGGAAGACGATCCGCAGGAACCGGCAATCGAGCTGAAGTGGATCCTTCACAAAGCGCTCAGGAAGGAAAAGGAGGAGCGTTATCAAACCGCCAGGGAGTTACTCGGCGATCTGAAAGATGTAAGACATGAATTGGACACGCACCCTACGCGCGGCAGATCGATTAAGCCTGAACTTTCGGGCTGGTCCAAGCGAAGCAAGCGAGGCAGTCTATTCGCGCTCTCGCTGGCGTTGATATCAATCGCGGCTATCGCTCTCGCTTTGTACAAGTTCGTTGGCCGAAAGCAGCCCCAGGTAGTGCTGCCGGCTGCGAAGGTCGTGCCTTTCACCACGTTTCCCGGGCGCGAACTGCAACCCACTTTTTCGCCCGATGGCAATCAGATCGCCTTCGCATGGAACGGCGAAAAGCGTGACAACTTCGATATCTACGTCAAGTTGGTTAACACCGGAACGCCACCGTTACGGCTCACGTCTAACCCGGCTGATGACCTCTTTCCGGCCTGGTCGCCCGATGGTCGTGAAATCGCGTTTGTCCGGCAGTCGGGATCCGAGGTAAGCATCTTCGTAATTCCGGCCCTGGGCGGGCCTGAACGCAAGTTGTACTCGGGGACCTCAGCATTTCTCTTGCTGTATGACTATGGCAACGGGCTCTCCTGGTCTCCGGATGGAAAATATCTGGCCTTCTCAGGGCAACGCTCGCCTCGGGAACCCAATAGCATTTTCTTGCTCTCGCGTGAAAGTCTTGAAGCGCGCCAGATCACAACACCACCCGCGGGATTCCTTGGTGATTCGACTCCGGCATTCTCCCCTGACGGAAAGGTTCTGGCTTTCGTTCGGGGGGCTTCAAGTCGTGACGTTGAGATCTACACTATGCCGGCCACTGGCGGCGAACCGAAGCGCCTAACTTTCGACAATCGCAGCGGTAGAAGTCTAGCTTGGACTGCTGACGGCCGCGAGATCCTATTTTCGTTGTGGGCCTCCGCAACCTTCAGACTCTGGAGAGTTTCAGCCGCTGGCGGTACGCCAGAGCAGTTGGCTGTAGGACAGGGTGGCTCCACCCTGGCTATTTCGCGACAGGGAGACCACCTCGCTTATTCACAAGAATCCAGAGACACTGACATCTGGCGAATTGGGACATCTGGTCCTACCAGCATGCGTCCGACCAGGTTAATCTCGTCAACACGTCTGGATTATGGTCCCCAGTACTCTCCGGACAGCAAGAGAATCGCTTTCACATCAGGTCGATCCGGAAGCAACGAGATATGGCTGTGCGATGCCGACGGCCTAAATCCGGTGCAGTTGACTTCGTTCGCCGGCCCTGATGTGGGCTCTCCACGCTGGTCCCCCGACGGCCGGCAAGTCGCCTTCGATTCTGTAGCGACGGGCAATCGGGACATCTTTGTGGTCAGGGTCGAAGGAGGCAAACCACGCCGCGTCACTGAAGACAGTTCTGATGAAGTACGGCCTAGTTGGTCGCGAGATGGACGATCGATCTACTTCGGTTCCAATCGCACCGGAGATTGGCAGGTGTGGAAGGCGCCCGCCGAAGGAGGGAAGGCTGTGCAAGTGACCCAACAAGGTGGCCGAGAGGCAATCGAATCGTTTGATGGCAACCTTGTTTACTACACCAAGAGCTTCGGCATCCCCGGCATTTGGAAG
>QHXG01000767.1 GCA_003222845.1 Acidobacteriota bacterium
ATAATGGATCGTGTTTCGTGGCGAGTTTCAGCCGTCTCGATGATGCGAGCCATCGTGGCGACGGCCGCTATAGGGTATTGCCCAGTAGCCGTTTCTCCCGAAAGCATCAGGCAATCCGAACCGTCCCAGACGGCGTTGGCAACGTCCGTGGCCTCTGCCCGGGTAGGCCGCGGGTTGGCCACCATCGATTGCAGCATCTGCGTCGCCGTAATGACCACCTTTCCGGCTTCGTTTGCTTGATCGATGATTTGTTTTTGATACACCGGAACGAGTTCGACGCCGGTCTCCACGCCCAGGTCACCACGCGCCACCATCACGCCATCGGCTGCAGCGATAATCTCATCGAGATGATCGATGGCTTCGGCTTTCTCGATTTTGGCGATCAAGGGCGCTCTGCTGCCGGCGCTTTCGATCAACTTCTTTGCTTCAACGCAATCGGCGCCGCTGCGCACAAATGAGAGCGCAAAGTAATCGACCTCCTGTTGCGCGGCCCACCTGAGATCGGTGCGATCTTTTTCCGTGAGGGAAGGAATCGGCAGACTGATGCCCGGCAGATTGATGCCTTTGCGCTCTCCGAGAACGCCGCCATTGATTACGCGCGTGACGACATCGGTTTCGGTCGTGCTCTCAACCCGCAATTCAATTGCCCCGTCATCCAAAAGGATCCGTGCGCCCGGAGACACATCTCGCGGCATGCCCGTGTAGTTCGTGGCTACCTGCGTGCTATCGCCTTCAACTTCGCGAGCGGTGATTGTGAATTGCTGATTGGCTTTTAGTTCGACGGGCCGGTGGTCTTTAAGTGAACGGGTGCGAATCTTTGGCCCCGAGAGATCCACGAGCACTGCCAAGGGCCGGTTCATCTTGTCGGCTGCGGCGCGCGCCAGGGCAATGTCGTTGGCTTTTTCTTCCGGCGTGCCGTGAGACATGTTGATGCGCACGCCGTCAGCACCGGCGGCCAGCAGGGCTTCGACGATCTGCGGCTCGCGCGTTGACGGACCCAGCGTGGCAAGTATTTTAGCTTTTCTCAAAACGCCTGTTGATACTGAGTCCTCTCAAATCAAGAACGGAATGACTGCCGGAACTTTCTGTGCATATTCTTCAAACTCTCTGCCGAAGGCTTCGCGCAGAAGCTTCTCTTCACTGCGCACACGGATGGCCGTGCCGATTGCGAATACCACTGCCGCTATGAGCAATCCAATCCAATGACTTACCGCCAAACCGGTTGCTAGCAGCATGCCGAACATGCCGGTGTAAATCGGATTGCGCACGACACTATACGGACCTTCTTTAACCAATTTGTGTCCTTCAACCAGGCGCGCCGCCAGGCTCCATTGCTTTCCCAGCGCGCGAATGGCCGCGGAGCAGAACCAAACGGCGGTAATCGCCAAAACCATCGTCAGGATTGCCAAAAGGATCTCGACCGCATTGCTCACGGAAAAAATCGGTGTGAACCATTGACGGCGAACTGACCAAACGATTCCGTAGCTAAATCCCTGCAAGACGATGCCGATGATCGAAGCCCGATCGCGCTTGCTCTCGGGTGCGGTCGGTGGCTTCTTGCGCGCCAAAAACAAGATCACGAATGCAAACCACGACAACAACACGACAGCGAACGCCAGTGTGGGCCAAAAATTCAAATGGATGACCATAATTGTTAAGCCGGATTCGAGGGGCCGCGACCTCTTTCATTCCAAACGATCTTCGATTGTTCGTCGCCGTCTCCCCATCAGCATTCCATGCACCGTCAGAACCACAGGGCAAAGCATGTATGTCATCCCGGCCACACCTGCGAGCCTGCCGCCACCAATTGCGGCAATAGCGATGGACACACTTCCAATTCCAACATTCAAGGCGCTCTCCTGAATGTCCTCGCGCGTATCAAAGACTTCTAACTCGTTGAGGTCGAGCATCGCGCGGCGCCGGTAAGCATGCAAGTAAAGAAGAACAAAGACGCCGAAGACGGCAATGTAACCGGCGCCGAAGATGATCATTATCTTCGCGATCTGATCAACGTTCTCGACCATGTGCTCGACTGTTCCGTTTGGTAGACGTGTGGCGCCGCCGCCGCCCGTAAACATGTTTACCACCAAAGTGAAGACAAACTTTAAGGGATAGACGTAAAAGAGAACCACGAAGAGCAGGATGCCGTTGAGTAGTATCGTGATGTTGTCCTGGAGATTGTAGCGTCGGAAGAACTTGTACTGGTTGTACCAGACCATAAAGAGCAGCGTGAAGCAGATCGCGAAGGCACCAAAGCCGCGCATCGCGTACATCAACTCAGCGAAGGTCCGCGGGACTTCAAGCGACACGACCAGCAGCGTAATCGCGAATCCGAACACGGCATCGCTCAGCCCTTCGGTACGCGAGACTTCATGGCTGCGCCAGCGAAACTTCTTGTTGTCTCCGATTCTCTTATCGATCAGCTTTTCGCGAAGCATGTTAATGAGAGAA
>QHXG01000768.1 GCA_003222845.1 Acidobacteriota bacterium
AGAGAAAGCTACCAGGGCCACGGTTTTAGGTTGAAATTTAATCACCACCGATTGGAAATCGGTGGTATATCCCCGACTTGAACTCGCACTCTCAATTGCACCCGCGGTCTGTTCACGATTGCCAACTTTGGCCGCTCGCGTGTAGAGTCAGGTAACTATATAAGGATTGTAATGAGTTCGACAAGCTTGGACAGTTCGTCTGAAGTAAGCCCTATTGTTCCGCCGTTGTCGGTGACTCCGATGGAGGTACCGGCAAGACCCCGCCGGGAATATAAGCTTCCAACCACGCCAGTCGTTACCATCAAAGCCACCAAGTCCTGGCTGCCGCTTAATCTTCATCAACTGTGGACTAGCCGCGAGTTGTTATATTTTTTGATGTGGCGCGACATTAAGGTGCGTTACAAGCAAACTCTGCTCGGGGCGCTGTGGGCGATTCTTCAGCCGCTGGTCATGATGATCATTTTCGCTTTCTTCTTTGGCAAACTCGCTCGCATGCCCACTCAAGGTATTCCCGGGCCACTCTTCTATTACGCGGGAATCTCTCTCTGGACGTTTTTTTCAAACTCGGTGATGAATGGCGCGAACAGTCTGTTCGGAAACACCAATCTGATTACCAAGATTTATTTTCCGCGGTTGCTAATCCCTAGCGCGGCAGTCGGCGCCGGCGTGGTCGATTGGGCGATCGCCTGGCTGCTGTTTATTCCATTGCTTGCCTACTACGGCATTGGCTTAACCTGGAAAATCATTCTCATATTGCCACTTTCAATTCTCGTCACGGCTCTCGCTCTGGGCGCGGGAATCTTGTTCTCTGCTCTCAACGTCAAGTACCGGGACGTTCGCTATGTACTGCCGTTCCTGCTTCAAGCGTGGATGTTTATTTCACCGATCATTTACGATTCGTCAATAATACCGCCGGAATGGCGCCGCATATTTTTGTTAAATCCTATGAGCGGGATTGTTAACACCTATCGTGCGGCTTTATTTGGCCAGTGGATTAACTGGTGGGCTATTGGCCTTGCTGCAGTTTTCACCCTCTTTCTTCTTTCTGCTTCAGCTTATGCGTTTCGTCGAATGGAGAAGAGTTTCGCTGAACTCATCTAGGTCTGCGGCTCAGGCACTGCAATGAAATCGATGATCAG
>QHXG01000769.1 GCA_003222845.1 Acidobacteriota bacterium
AATCGCGCATGACTGTCCCCGGTGAAACCTCCAGGACTTGCGCGGTTTCCTCAATACTCAGCCCGCCGAAGAAGCGCAACTCAACAATCTGGCTTTTGCGGGCGTCAAATTCCGCCAGGCTCTTCAGAGCGTCGTCCAGGGCGATCACATCCGCAGCCCGTTCTTGCGAAACGATCATCGCTTCATCGAGGTCCACCTGCCGCGCATCGCCGCCGCGCTTCTGGTAACGACGGCTGCGCGCATAATCAACCAAAATGCGCCGCATCAACTGGGCCGCGATGCCAAAGAAGTGCGCGCGGTTCTGCCAGTGGACCTGCTTCTGATCAATTAGCCGGAGATACGCCTCGTTTACGAGCGCCGAGGTTTGCAGAGTATGTCCCGGACGTTCCTTATTCATGTACTGATGGGCCAGCCGGTGCAGTTCCTCATAGACCAGCGGCATCAGTTTCTCTGCCGCCGCTTGATTCCCGTTGCCCCAGTCCATGAGCAGTTGGGTCACTTCATGCGATAAGGTCTTCATCACGGCAAGCCGCACAGCCAATCTAGTCTATCGCCGGGCGATTATACACCCTCGCTTAATCGCCGGACACTGCCAATTACCTTCCAGTCAAGACTTCAAATCAATTAGAGGTTTCGCGCGAAATTCTCGCGTTAGTGGACGGAGCGCCTTGGTAAGAAACTTCATTACGAGGTGGGAGGTTACCATGAAAAGTATGAAAATCCGCACGCAACGTCCAACTGTTCTGGTTCTGGTAGTGACTGCCTTGATGATTGGCACAACTAATTTCTCGGCTTCATCGAGATTAGCCTGCGGGCAAACGGTCGGTCCAAGCTGGACGTACACGGGCAGTCTCAACGAGGCACGGACGGGCCACACGGCGACGCTTCGCGCTAACGGCAAGATTGCATTTACCAGCGACCGTGATGGTAACCGCGAGATATATGTCATGAATGCGGACGGGACGAACCAGGTCCGTCTCACAAACAACTCCGTGGTTGACGATCATCCCACCTGGTCGCCTGATGGTACGAAGATCGCGTTTGTGAGCGAGCGACCCGCCGGCGGTTTTGCCATCTTCGTGATGAATGCTGATGGGACAAACAAAGTCGAGATCACACCGATCGTCTTTAACGCGACTGCATATCCCATATGGGATGCCTGGGGGATGAGTTGGTCTCCGGATGGTAACAGGATCGTATTTCAAGAGAAAGTCGAGCCCTCCCCTTACCCTGCATATCCTAACGACATTTTCATAGTGAATATAGACGGCAGCGATCGACATGCCCTGATAAATGGTCCGGACGATGAGAGGCAGCCAGCGTGGTCGCCTGACGGCTCCAGAATTCTCTTCAGCAAACAGGTTTCCACCTTTTATCACAATCTTTTCACCATCAGACCTGATGGCACCGATCTACAGCCCTTAGCGAACAATCCAGGAGACACTGATCTCTCGGCAACCTGGTCACCGGCAGGAGACAAGATAGCGTTCCAGCTTTTCGACTATGCCAACTTTGAGAATATTGCCATTGCTAACGCTGACGGGTCGAACCGCTTTTGGTTCGATAGCGGCAGCATTAATCCAGACTTTGGAGGGCGTGACAAACCAGATTGGTCTCCTGATGGTAACAAGATCGTTTTTCACGTGTCGCTCGGCGCCAGCGGTACATGGGACACTGAAATATTCATTAAGAACATTGACGGTACCGGCCTAACCCAGGTTACCGACACCAACGGTAATAATTTCAAACCTTCATGGCAGCCGCTTGCGCCGATGGCGTGTCCCAATCCGATTGACTGCGCCGACTTCTTCGTCCGTCAGCACTACCGCGACTTTCTCAACCGTGAACCAGACGACGCTGGATTAGCCTTCTGGACCAACGAGATCACGTCCTGCGGCGCGGACGCGCAGTGCATCGAGGCGAAGCGCATCAATGTCTCGGCAGCGCACTTCCTCTCGATAGAATTTCAACAGACAGGTTACCTCGTCTATCGCTTCTATAAAGCCGCTTACGGCAATCTGCCCGGCGCGCCTGTGCCGCTACGGTTTAGCGAATTTCTGCCCGACACCCAGAAGATTGGACAAGGTGCGATCGTGAACCAGGCTGGCTGGGAGCAGGTACTGGAAAATAACAAGCAAGCGTTTGCAACCGAGTTTGTGCAGCGCTCACGCTTCGTCTCAGCCTACCCGACGTCGATGTCTGCCGAGCAATTCGTCGACGCGCTTTTCGCCAATGCTGGCATGACCCCATCGGCGAGTGACCGCACTGCCGCCATCAACGAGTTTGGCTTTGGCGCAACGACGGCTGATGTAGCGGCGCGCGCGCGCGCGTTGCGACGAGTGGCCGAGATTTCAACGCTGGCGCAACAGGAATTTGATCGCGCGTTTGTGTTGATGCAGTACTTTGGCTACTTGCGAAGAAATCCGAACGATGCACCTGACGGGAACTTTGC
>QHXG01000770.1 GCA_003222845.1 Acidobacteriota bacterium
ACCCCAAAGCCTCGCTCGGTAAAATTCAACCCGTTACGTACGCTGCGGCCCACGCCGTCATACTTGATCCATTTGATATGCGACTGATCGACTCCGCCCTGATAAATCAGATCCTGGACCAGGCGACCGACAGGATTCTCCGCGAGTGCGGTTACGATCGCGGTGTGCATCCCGAAACAACGCCGCAATCCGCGCGCGACGTTGTATTCGCCGCCCCCTTCCCAGACTTGAAAAGTGCGCGCTGTGTGAATGCGGCCATCACCCGGATCGAGCCGGAGCATCACTTCGCCCAGGCTGACCAAATCCCAACGACATTCTGACTTCGCTTTGATTTTCATTTTTCGATTCGCAAAAACATTACGAAGTGGACTGCATTCGCGGGCATTGTAGTCGATACGGATAACTTTTGACCGCGTTCCTGACGCTCGCCTTTATCGACGGAGCCGGGCGGGCCTGGCGCGGTCAGCGCATTCGCGTCAAGGGCGGTCTGCAATTCTCTTGGTTCGGAGAGTTCAATCAGCAAGCTGACGCTCCTCGCGTTTACAAGGAATTTATTTGTGTCCTTCTTTTCAAAGCGATCGTCGACGTGCAGTAGCCACGTTAGAACCGCTGGGTTTAATGTCTCAACTTCGTCATGCATTGTGAACCCGCCTGCGGATGTATATTCAAACTCCCGCACGAACCGTCTCAGTCCCAGCGCGGGATCGTAAGCCGTGGTCGCGTCGCCGCGTAGAACTACGCGATCATCTTCCACCTTCACATGCTCGATGCGAATTTTGTCCAGCCGCTCGTAAGGTACACCAGCAAAGGCGTCGTGACCTAAACCTTCTTTTGCCTGGCCCTTTCCGTTTATCAGCAGACTATTGTGATGCTCGGTCATCGGCACGCCTTCGTAGCCGCTATCGCCAGTCAGGTATCGCCCCCGCGCAAAGATGATAAAGCTGTTTGCGTCCGGATGCGCGTGCCCGTCTGATAAACGCCAATCCGGAAACTGTGGAAGCAGCGATGCAGTGTGATGTCCTTCGGGCGGTCCGCACTTGAAGGCAAACGCAGTCGCATCTTTAGTCCAACTACTGCGCCAGTAGAAGACTTCGTGATCTCGAAAGTAATGCGACGTCTCCTGGCGTTCAATTGGGATCGGCTTAACGTGCGGGTCGTACCAGACGAGCGACCAGAAGTCTTCGGCGTTAACTTGATTGAAATTCTTAAGCCAGTCGGCGACGCCCTGCGCTTCGCCACTCTGAAAACGCTGCGCCAGACGGTAGAGCAAATTGTAGTTTGTATGAAAGTGTCCGCCGGGATGCGTGCGCTTGACCTCTTCGCCTTTGCCCGCGCGAGTTAAAGCCCCTTCGAAGACATCGCCAAAATCGAATACGTATTGACCGCTTGGCAACATGGCATGCGCCACATACTTGTGCATCTCACGAAAGCCCGGAAGGTCGTACAAGTCTTCGCCCGCCGCGTGCGACTGCGCGTCGAGATAATGGACCAGCCACGGGGTCGCGAAGATCCAATACTCGAAACCTTCGTAGTAGTAGCCATCCTGCGAATACGTTGCCAGCACCCGATCGTAGAATGCACGGGCCAGCCTGGCCCAATCGGCGGCCTCGGGCGTTTCACCGTAAAGCGCGTAGGCAGCGACGCCCAAACCCGTAATCGGAATGAAGACATGATTCTGGCTGTAAGCAAAAGTGCGACCCGGTTTTGGTTTGAAGTAATCAGCCAGCAGACGCGCCTGTTTGATTAACTTGTCGCGGTAACGCGTTCGATCCTGTTCATTGAGATCGTGATAGAGCAGATCGTACCCCCAGCCCAGGCCGTAGAGCAGATGACCGGCGGCGAGATCGACATTGGGCTTGTCATTCGCATAACCCCAGATGTTATAACTGACCGCCGCATCCATATATTTCTTTGCGGCCTCAAGATATTTCCGATCGCCTTCGATCTTGTAGGCGAACGCCGCTTCGGCGATGCCGATGCCGACTTCGTTCTGCGCGCGTCGCTGCTGCGCGGGCGGTGCTGCCGGCTCAGTCTTGAGTGCTCGCACTTTTCGTAATGCCTGTTGCCAAAGATCTCGATGGGTAGTGCGCGCGCGCTGTCTGAGTTCGTCAAGCTCTTTGTCGGTGACGTAAACCCGGGGATGCACGCCCATCAACTCGGGGCGAAGGCTGGATTTGCGGGCGCGCATCAGTTCAACCAGCGGATGCTCGCCCTTGAGCTTGTTGCTCTTGATTTTTTCCGCTTCTAATTCGCGCTGGTCCTGGGCTAAGGAGTTTGTGAGTAAGGCGGCGAGCGCTAAGACAACGAGCAGGCTTGACCAAAGCCTATTTGCATTAACACGAATCATCGTCAAAGCTCATTTTTTACCGCAGAGGTCGCAGAGGACTTCGCAGAGGAGACGGAGGAAAAGCCTTTGCGTTCCTCTGCGAAAAACCTCAGCGTCCTCTCCGGTTAATCCATCTTCTAATCCATCAACATTCCGCC
>QHXG01000205.1 GCA_003222845.1 Acidobacteriota bacterium
GCGATCATCCTGACTCCGATAATCGCGCTCTGGGTTTACATTATTCTCCAGAACGGCAAACGCAAGCGGATCCGCGAAAGGATTCTGGCGGCGCGCAGCGATGTAATCGGCAAAAAGCGCTGGTTTCCCGCGAGATATGCCGGCCAACAGCGCTTCGATTCATTCTTCAAGATTCTGCCGTGGGAAGGCGCGGGCATCTTCGTGGTTGCGCCCGGCAGTGTGCTCTACCTCGGCGAGATGCTTAACGGCACGCCGGTCACGCTACAATTCGCGCCGGGAAATTCTCGCCTCAATTGGCTGGGCAAGTGTCCCTGGCCGAATGGCGCCGTGTCGTGGCTGCGATTCGACACCGCGGACCAAAAGCACTATTTCAGCTCGGAAACCGGCATGATGATCTTCGGCTCTCACGCCTCGACCAAAGCGATCTACGACGAAGCGAACAAGAACTTCGGCGCTCCCGCCGCGCAAAACATCTGATCGCGCGTTATACTAAGCACGTAATGAAGGCAGTTTATAGCGCGCGCTTTGTAAAAAACGGAATTGCTTTTTTCCTCTGCGGATTTATCTTTGCGCTGGCCCTGCCGCGGACATACGCGCAGGATCAGCTCCCGGATCTCGTCCGACGAATCAAACCATCCTCGGTGGCCATCGAAACTTTCGACGCGCGGGGAGAAAGGCTTTCGCGCGGCAGCGGCTTCTTCATAGATAGAGATCGCGTCGTGACGAATCGCCACGTGATCGATGGTGCCTATCGCGGTGAAGTTCATTTGAACTCCGGGAACAGCTTCCAAGTCAAAAACGTACTGGCGGTCGATGCCGAAGGCGACATCGCGATCTTGAAAGTCGAAGCGCCGCCGAATTTGGTCCGCCCGCTTTCGCTCGATCGCGCTTCGCCGCAGGAAGGCGAAAGTGTAGTCGTAATCGGCAATCCCTTCGGCCTGGAAGGCAGCGTGACAAACGGAATTGTTTCGGCGGTGCGCGACATTCCCGGTTTTGGCCGCATTATCCAGATCACCGCGCCCATCTCGCCGGGATCGAGTGGGAGCCCAGTCGTCAACATGCAGGGCCAGGTTATTGGAGTCGCAACGCTGCAAATCACCGGCGGCCAAAGCGTCAACTTCGCCATTCCCTCTGAACGGATTGCCCAACTCGATCGCTCGGCGCAGACCCAGACAACGCAACAGATGTCGCTGGGCGAACTGGTGGTCGCCACCAGTCGCAACAAGCACGCTAAGGCAGTTGAATATTTTCGTGACGGGCTGAGCTTTCTCTCGAAAGACGATTGCGAGAAAGCTCTGCCTTATTTTCAGCAGGCAACCGAATCGGACAGCAGCTACGCTGAAGCGTGGGCCCAAACCGGTTTCTGCCACGAAAAGCTGGGCCGTCACGCGGAAGCCATCGAGGCCTCGAAGAAATCAGTTAGCCTTCGGCCGTCCGCCGAGTCGTATTTCAACATCGGCCTCGCGAATTACTACCTGAAGCAATACCGGGACGCGGAACAAGCATACCGACAATCAATCAAGCTCGATCCTTACAATGCAGCGGACGCTTACTACGCGCTGGGTCTGACCTATCGCGACTGGGGCCAGTTCGATGAAGAGATTCAAGCTTATAAACACGCGATTAAATTAAAGCCTGATTACGCCGCAGCTTATGATCGTCTAGGGCAGCGCTATTTACAGTCGAAGAAGTACCCGGAGGCAATTGAAGCTTTCAAACAGCTCGCCATCTTAAAACCAGGCGACGCCGGCGCTCAAAATAATCTGGGCGAAGCCTATGAAGCGATGGGGCGGCGCGACGATGCAGTAGAAGCTTTCCGACAAGCGATCCGTTTCAAGCCGGATTTCGGCAAGGCTTATTTTAATCTCGGGAAGACTCTGCTCGCTCAGGGCAACCGCGACGCGGCTATTGAACAGTACGTGGTGCTGCAAAATTTGGATCAGGATTGGGCTGAGAAACTTTACAACCTGATCTATCCATAGACAGAAATCGAGGCCGGATTGCGCTCTCCCCTTCACCACCCGGCCTCAACCCACGGTCACCTTACGATGACCGATACCAAGATGTTTTCACGCTTAGTAACGATAGCGGCGATTACGCAGCTTGTACGTGTAGAGCGCTGAGCCTCCGGCCCCAGCCAGCGCACCGATTGCCGCACCCCGCCGACCGCCAATCAACCCACCGAGTAAGGCGCCGCCGAGAGTTCCCCCGCCCACGGTTAGCTTATCGCGGTGACGATCCCAAACGCTTCGATTTTGATACCCGTAATCGTAGTAAGCTCGCGAATTGTCATAGTAACCGCGCGAATTATCGTTGTTATAGCTCCGTGAATTGTCGTAATAGCCTCTTGAATCGTAGGAGCGTGAATCATAGCCGCGCCGGCAGTCTCTACCCTGCGCGAAAGTGGAAACGGACACCGCCGCCAATATTCCGATCAAAACTAAAGCTGAGAATACCTTTTTCGTTAGCTGATTCATTGTCTAACCTCCGCGCCTGGGAATGGCAATGAGTGTGCCACGAGCGAATCGTAGCTTCAGAAAACAGCGGCGTCATGCGAGTTTCTTACGAACTCAGCGCAAAATCTTTCTTGAAAGGCCGAATGATTTAGCTGGGTCTTGCCTAACGGTGTACGATATCGTCGTCCCCAGATCGGAAATGGTGAGTACCGGACGCCGAAGCTGTTGGTAGCCGCCCTTAAAGAGAATGAACATCGCGCGTATGACGAAAATCGCCAAATCAATTTTGTTGACAGGCCTGACGGTCCTTTTGTCGACTAGCTTCTTAATCGTCCAAGCCCAAAACCGCCAAGCTCCGGCCGAGGTCCCCTTCGAATTCATCCATAATGAGATTGTCGTTCAGGTTAAGATCGCCGGCAAAGGCCCGTACAGCATGCTTATTGATACGGACACGGATCCGTCGGCGATTGACTCCGCGACGGCGCGAGAGTTGGGTCTCGCTCAAGGCTCGAAAAGCTATCCGGCAAGTGGCGGAGGTAACGAGACGAATGTCTTCCATCTGACTCGCCTGCCCGTGGTCGAAATCGGCAACGTAACCGTCAAGGAGGTATCCGCCGGGACAATCGATCTGGCAAAGCTTTCTGCCAAGATGGAAAGGCCAATTCAGGGCGTGCTCGGTTACAGCTTTCTCCGCGATCGCATAATCCAGATCGATTATCCGCAATCGAAGATACGGTTTTACGCCGAGTCGCCCTATCCTGGCATTCTGAACGCGCCTAACACGGTAAATACGATTGCCGTCCCATTCCGTTACGACGAAGGCGTGCTGATCGACTCTGTCTTCGTGAACGGACAAAAAATGAAAGCCACCATCGATACGGGATCGAGCGGAACCTTTGCCCTTACTCCGGAAGCCATAGCAACTCTAGGCCTGGAAGAAGAGATGCGCGACGCCAAGACTGAAGAGTTTGTCGGCTATAACGGCGGATACGAGACCAAGACTGGCATTCTCAAGTCGGTGCGACTCGGAAGACTTTCAGTCGATTCGACTCAGGCTACGTTTTGGCTGCCGGGCACCGGTCACGATAAGAAGAAGTTTCAGGTGAACATCGGGAATGGCTTCTTTAAAGATTTCGTGATGACCTTTGATTTTCGCGGCAAGATAGTTGTGTTCGAGAGAGTCGACTGAATGTGTCAGAACCGCGAGCGGACCGGGGTCCCCAAGCGGGCAGCCCGCTTGGGGTGGTGGATGCGACCGGATCATAGTGATCGCATTTGATTAAGGACGGTATTTCTTCTCAGAATAGCCGCTATGATCCGGTCGCTAACGCTCCGGGTTCTGACACGATCATAGTACCCGTGCCTTTGTCCGTAAAGACTTCGGCCAATAGAGCATTGCGTGAATTGCCGTTGATGATGTGCGCGCTCTTCACGCCCCGCCGCAACAGTTCAACGATGCTCTGCAGCTTCGGGATCATTCCGCCGCTCGCGCTTCCCTTCTCGATCAGCCCTGCGGCTTCGTCGGCGGTCAGCCGCGACAGTTTTGTTTGCGGCTCGCCGGCGCGCAGATAAATTCCGTCTACATCAGAGAGCAAAACCAACTTCTCAGCTTTGAGTTGAATCGCGATCGCGGAAGCGATAGTGTCGGCGTTGATATTGAAAACCTTTCCTTCGGCATCCGCGCCCAGAGAAGAGACCACTGGCAGATAGCCCTGGTCCAGGAGCACGGTCAACAGCCTGGCGTTGATTTCCAGAATGTCGCCCACATGGCCAAAGTCAACGTGCTCGCTCTCGCCGGTTTCGAGATTTACGACCTCTTTTGGCGGACGACGCTCGGCGTGAACGATGTTGCCATCGACGCCGGACAACCCTACCGCTTCAACGCCGCGATGGCGAAGCGCGGCGAGAATGTCAGTATTGATTTTGCCGGCGAAGATCATCTTAGCCATCTCCAGCGTCTCGTCATCGGTGACGCGTCGGCCCTCGATGATGGTCTGCTCCACGCCCATCTTCTGAGCCAGTTCGGTCAGTTGTTTGCCGCCGCCGTGCACGACACAAACCCGAATACCGACTTGATACAACAAAGCAAGTTCTTCCGCCAACGAGATCAAGCCTGCATGATCTTCGGTGACTTTGCCGGAGAATTTGACGACGAATGTCTTGCCTTTGAAGCGCTGGATGTAAGGCAGCGCCTCGCGCAGAAGATCAAGCCGCAACTGATTGCCAACTTCGGTGGTGTCGGTCATGTCTTTGGTCTTTGGTCTTTGGTCTTTGGTCTTTGGTTCTTGGTTCTTGGTTCTTGGTTCTTGGTTCTTGGTTCTTGGTTCTTGGTCTTAGATCTTGAATCTTGAATCTTGAATCTTGAATCTTGAATCTTGAATCTTGAATCTTGAATCTTGAATCTGAGATCTCTTGCTCGATGCGCCTTGAGCGAAATTACTCTGAAAGCAACTTTGCCAAGATCGCCTTCTGAACATGCAGCCGATTCTCAGCCTCATCGATTACCACCGACGACGCTGAATCAAGTACGCCATCAGTGACGATCACGTTCCGCCGCACCGGCAAACAATGCATGAAGATCGCGCCCTTCGTTCGCGCCATCTTCTGCTCGTCCACAATCCATCTGCTACGATACTGCGCGCGGGTGGAAATATCTCTCTCGGGCGAGCCATAGAAGCTCTTGCCGCCCCAGCTCTTCGCATAAACTACCTCGGCGCCAGCGAACGCCTTATCAATATCGTGCTCTACCGCAATCCTGCCTCCTGCCCCTGCCGCCTGCCTCCTGACCTCCCCCATCAGCTCATCATCCAGCTCGTATCCAGGCGGATGCGCGATTGTCAGATCATGTCCCATCTGCGCCGCCGCCAGCGCAAAACTGTTCGGCACTGCCATCGGTAAGGGCTTCGGATGCCATGCCCAAGTCAGCAAGACTTTCTTCCGCCCCTCGCCAAGCTTCTCTCGAATCGTCATCATGTCGGCCAAAGCCTGACACGGATGATGTATGGCTGATTCGAGATTAATGATTGGAACCTCAGAACACTTTGCGAACGAAGTGAGAATTGGATCGGTCCGCTCCGCTTCCCAATTCTGCAGCGCCGCAAAACTCCGCACCCCAATCGCCACGCAATAACGGCCCAGCACGCGCACGAACTCAGCGACATGTTCAGTCTTGTCCGCTTCCATCACGGCGCCTTCGCGATGCTCCAAAGTCCAACTCGTACCTCCCGGCTCCAGCACCACTGCGTTGCCGCCCAACTCGTAAATGCCGACTTGCATCGATGCTCGCGTGCGTAAGCTGGGGTTGAAAAAAACTAGAGCAACTGACCGGCCGGCCAAAGGCTTCGATTCTTCGTCACCGTCCTTGAATAGCCGAGCTAGGTCGATGAGCTGACTCAATTCATCTCTCGATGATTTGGCCGTGGAAAGAAAATGCATCTGTAATATGCGCCTTTGGCGCCGTACATTGCGGAAAGGCTCTGCCTTTCCGGCTAACAGGACAATCAAAATCTTCGCCGAGGCTTAGCCTCGGCGAGACATTTTTGAGAAGCTAAACGGTAACACAGAGCCTTACCGCAGTGGGCTGCGGCAGAGCCGCGAAATTATTCCCCTCTCAGAGCCTGAGTTAGCGCCTCAACAAACACGTCAACGTCAGATTCCTTCAAACACAGCGGCGGCAAGAGCCTAAGAACACTCGGATCGCTCGATGTGCCAGTAATGATCTTACGTTCCAGCAAACCTTCATGGATCGGCTTTGCCTTGTCCGCAAACTCAAGCCCGAGGAGAAATCCACGGCCGCGAACATTGACCACCTGCTTGATTTCTCTTAAACGTTCACGCAGATATGATTCGACCCCGCGAACGTTTTCAAGCATGCGATCATTCTCAATCGCTTCCAACGTCGCTGTTACCGCTGCCATAGCAACCATGCCGCCGCCGAAGGTCGTGCCAAGATCGTTTTCCTTGATGTGCGAAGCTATCTTCTCACTCACCAGACACGCGCCGACGGGAATGCCACTGCCCAATGATTTCGCCAGCGTGATGATGTCCGGCACAACTCTATCGCTCGGCTCGCCGCCCGCAAAGAACCATTCGCCAGTACGCCCGACTCCGGTTTGCACTTCGTCGTAGATCAGAACGATGCCGCGCTCGTCGCACAGCTCGCGCACCTGCCGATAGAAGGACGGCTCAGCCATGCACACGCCCGCCATCGATTGAATCGGCTCGAGCATGATCGCGGCGACAGAGTCATCGGCAACCGCGCGCACCGAATCAATATCACCGAATTCCGCTCTTAGATGGCCCGGAACATTTGGTTGTCCGATCTCTCGATATTTACCTAGAAACGTAGCGCTAATCGCATCCGCCGTGCGTCCATGAAACCCTCCGCTGAACGTTACGATCTGCCCGCGCCCCGTCGCCATGCGCGCCATGCGCATAGCGTTCTCGTTTGCCTCGGTTCCTGAATTGCAGAAGAACGCTTTCGTCAATGAAGGCGGCGCAATCGACACCAACTTCTCCGCCGCGCGCGCGCGGGTTTCCGAATAAACCAGATTGGAATAGAACAGCAGCTTCTCAGTCTGTTCTCTGATCGCCTTCACCACGTGCGGGTGGCAATGACCAGTTCCCGCGACCGCGTGCCCGCCATAAAGATCCAGATAGCGCTCGCCATCACTCGCATAGATCCACACACCTTCGCCGCGCTCAGCGACGACCGGCATCTTCTTGTAGGTCGCAAGCTGGTATTGCTCTTCGGTCGCAGTTGTTTCGTCGAGTGTCACCATCGGCTTTGGTCAATTACTAATCCAACAGGCGTTAGAGTACCAACTTCAGTCGGCGCTTCGGTCTAATACTAAGAGCCCGACTGAAGTCGGTACTCTAACGCCTGGCTTAGGGATTATTTCCCGTCAGCATCAGCCCTGTTTTCTCATCCAAGTCAAACATCAAATTCATGTTCTGCACCGCCTGACCCGCCGCGCCTTTGACCAGATTATCGAGTGCCGTAAAGACTACGAGTTGACGACCGCGCGCGGCAAAGCCGATGTCGCAGAAATTGGTCGTCTTTACCCAATTGATGTCCGGGCTTCCATCGACCAGGCGCACAAAGAATGAATCGCGATAAAAATCAGCAAACATGGCCCGCGCATCATCGACGCCGATCTCGTGCTTCGTTTCGGTGTAAATGGAAGCAAAGATGCCGCGCGCAACCGGCAATGAGTGCGTCATGAAAACAAGTTCGTTAGTCCAATCACCGATGCTCTTCAGTTCCTGTTCGATCTCCGGCACGTGTTGATGCGCGAAAGGCTTGTAAGCATAAAACGAATTGCTTCGCTGCGGATGATGGGTATTCGCGGCAGGCTTGGCGCCTGAGCCGGACGATCCAGTTTTCGCATCGACGATTACGCGACAGCTCAGCGAGTTGTTCGCGACCAGTGGCGCCAGACCAAGCAACGTCGCCGTCGCAAAACAACCGGGATTTGCAACCCATCGCGCGGGCCTAATCACTTCGCGATTCGTTTCAGTTAATCCGTATATAAACTGTGACTGCGCATTCATCGCTGTGTGTTCGCGTCCGTAGTGCCGCGCGAACGCACTTGCGTCACGCAGACGAAAGTCGCCTGACAGATCGATTACTTTGACGTTCGCTGGAACTCTCGGCGCAATATCCATCGCCTGTCCGTGAGGCAGCGCGAGAAATACGCAATCAAGATCGGCGAGACTTTCAAAATCCTCCGGCGCTTTGCTGAATCGCAAATCAGTCAGACCAAGAAGGTTGCGATGGACCTCGCTAACGGCTTTGCCCGCATGCTCGTTCGCCGTGACGAATCTGATCTCGGCGTTTGGATGCAGCAGCAGTATGCGCAGCAGTTCCGAACCGCCGTAACCCGAGCCGCCGAAGATCGCGATTTTGATTTTCATGTTTTTGGAGTGCGCCGGCAGAGCGCAGCGGCGACGGCGCTTTGGATTGACTTAATAAAACTTCAAATCGATTATGAATTGCGCGCAGAAGTGAAAGCGCCGTCGCCGCTGCGCTCTGCCGGCGCACTCCACATTTTCGCCCGAACAATCTCGAACAACTTCGACCCATTTCGTCTCGCATTCGCTGCGGGAACGCCGAATTCGTTCTGGATAAAGTCTTCCCCCATCTTCGAATCGGTAACCGAACCGGCTACCAGGTCAACTTTGATCCCGCGTCGCCCAAATAACTCGATGCCACCCCAGGCGCCGACGTAATCCGACGCACAAAACACCAGTACCGCCGTTGCTTCTCGAAACTCTTCATCCTCAAAGACCGACTCAACTGAATAGCCCCCCAGAATTCCATCGCCAAGTTCAATTACGATCAAATCCGGCGCGCTCTCGTTGAGCCGCGCGATGATTGCCTTCGCCACGGGCGCGAGATCGCCGACGCCCACAGTCGAAGGCAAACCACAGTCAAGAAAACTAGCCGTCGCAATCGCCCCGTGATCGGCCATGTTCAGTGTGTCGCGCAAGCAGGCAATGCCCGACAACTTCGCCGCCGCCACACGCAGTCCGCCTCGCGTTCCCTGCTGAATAATCTCAGTCGCCGCGTAAGTCTTGCCGCTGTTCATGCACGCGCCCGCGATCACTACCAGTGGCGCGGTTTGTCCCAGCGCCTCGCGCAGAGATAGACCAACATCCGCGATGTTTCGCACCGCGCCTTCACTGCTACAGGCCAAGCCAGCTACTTCGACTTTGATCGCGTCGTCGAGGCTTGAATGATGACCAGTGCAACTTCCGATCACACCTCCCAGATTCAACAGATGAAGCTCGTCGCCAGCGCTAACTGTGGCAGGAACATCTCCGACAAAACCCTTCAGTGCGCGCCTTCGTCCCAACACGCCGACAATCAGATCACCTGGATTCACTTTCGCCAGCCGGCCCGTCGGTAGTTCCAGCATGTTATAAGTAGCATTGTCAGTCAGCACGCGCACCACGACCACGTCGCCCGCGCGCGCCGCGCCATTCTTGCCAATCACGCTCAGGTTTCGCGAAAGATTGAGCGGCGAAGTCGCCGATCCGATCTTGTCGACTTCGATGACGCTGATTGTTCCTTCCATGATTTCTCCGAAGGCCGAGCGGGGGCAAGCCACCCTTCCTAACCTGAGAGATCCCTAAGCCCACTCTCTAACCTCAGACACCTCATGGTCAGGAAGGGTGGTTTACCCCCGCTGGCCCATGACCACGTCTTAACCTAAGCCGCAGCGCATTCAGCTTGATGAAGCCTTCGGC
>QHXG01000747.1 GCA_003222845.1 Acidobacteriota bacterium
GCCGGTAGTCAGATGTCCGCGGGTCCGCACCTCATTCGCCAGGCGCTTAGCGGCGACGGCGCGCAAGCTCTCCGGCAACAGATCGAATTGCAGCGCCAGCGCGTAGGCGGTTTGCGTAGCTTCGCCGACGCGCCCGGTCTCAGTCACGAACTCGCGGCAGAAGGCGCTTTTGATCTTGGCAAGCAGGTCGGCGTAGCGCTCCGCATCGTTGCGCTTGCCCAGGACTTGCGCTGCGCGCTGCAGCAGATCCGTCGAGTGCGCGAAGAAGGCAGTGGCTATTAGATCCTTGCTCGTGGTCGCGCCCGGATAGTCCGCGCGGTTAGTCGCGAACGCGAGCCAGTCGCCGAAGTGAGAATCGCCGCTCCAAATGTAATCGTCCCCCGCTCGTCCTCGTTCATATTCCACCCAACGGGCCATGCTGTCGTACTGTTCCTCCAACACTCGTTTATCGCCGTAGCTGAGATACATGTTCCACGGAATGATCACCGCCGCATCGGCCCACGCCGCGGAGCCGCCCGGCTGTCCGGTGGGACGATTGCCCAGCACATTCGGGACGACGTAAGGAACACTGCCATTCGCGAATTGATCCGCGGCGACGTCTTTCAGCCATTTAGTAAAGAACCCCGCCACGTCCATGTTGAAGGCGGCGGTGCGTGAAAAGACTTGCGCGTCGCCGGTCCATCCCAGGCGCTCATCGCGCTGCGGGCAGTCAGTCGGGACATCCAGGAAGTTACCCTTTTGCCCCCAGATGATGTTGTGCTGAAGTTGGTTGATGAGTTCGCTCGACGTCTCGAACTCGCTCGTCCGCGTCATGTCCGAGTGAATGACGATCCCAGTGAGACTCTCCGGAGTTACCTCGCCGGGATAGTCCGCGACGGAAACATAACGAAAACCCTGGAAAGTGAAGTGTGGTTCGTAGGTTTCAAGCCCGCCACCTTTGAGCGTGTATTGCACCGTCTCCTTTGCGGCGCGCAGGTTCGCCGTGTAGAAATCGCCGGCTTTGTCCAGCACTTCGGCGTGTCGCAGCGTCACGGTCGTGCCGGCGGCGCCCTGCACTTTGAGCCGGACCCAGCCAACCATGTTCTGTCCCATGTCGGCTACCGTCTCGCCGTTCGGAGTCTTGAAGACTTTGATTGGCTTCAGTTCTTCGATTCGTCTTACCGGTGGTCCGGCAGGAGCGATGAGATTATCTCTGGGGTAACTGGCGACGCGAACGCCCGACCATTGACTGTCGGCAAACCCAGGGTTGGCCCAACCCGGCTTTTCCAGCCGTGCGTCGTAGGTTTCGCCATGGTAGATCTCGGACATTAAGATGGGTCCCGTCGCTGCTTTCCATTTGGCGTCAGTGCCGACGATCTCTTCACGCCCGCCTTTATAGGTAACTTTGATTTGCAAGAGTAGCGCCGCGTGATCGCCGTAAAAGTTCCGCTGCCCGCCGAAACCGATGAAGCCACGATACCAACCGTCGCCAAGCGTCACGCCGACGGCATTGGCGCCGCTCTTGATCAAATTCGTGACATCGTAAGTTTGGTATTGCAAACGTTTCTGGTAACTGGTCCAGCCGGGCGTGAACAATTGGTCGCCGACCCGCTGTCCATTCAGGTGAACTTCGTAAAGACCATGACTGGTGACGTAAGCACGCGCGCGTTCGACGATGCCATTTATCTGAAACTCGCGTCGTAGCATCGGCGCGGCGTTTGATTTTTTCGGGTCTTCCGACAGATCCGGCTCAATCCAACTCGCCTGCCAGTCCGCAGCATGCAGCAAGCCCATTTCCCAGTAAGCCGTATCGCTCCAGTCCGAAGCCGCGCCGTTTGCGTCCCAAACGCGGACTTGCCAGTAGTAACGTTGTCCTGATTGCAGTGATGGTCCTTTGTAAGGGCAATGTGCCGACTCATCCGAAGCGATCCGGCCTGAATCCCAAACCAGGTTGCGGCCATCGTGCAAGTCCCGCTCGCTGCGCGCGACGCGCACGTGATACGCCGACTGCATCACGCCGCGCCCGTTTGCTTGAATCTGCCAGCTAAGGCGTGGCTCGCGCGCGTCGATGGCGAGCGGATTCTCCTTGTACTCCGCGCGCAGCGCAGTCAACTTGAGGACTGTGTCTGCACGCTCTGAAGAAGCGAGTGTGAACCGGCCGGCCGACGGAACGGGCGATAGGCATATCACGAGCAGGAGCGCGATTATTGAATGCGATAGTGTTCTGGAGATCATTATGATTTGAGAAGTTTATACCAAAAGAATGTACTTGGCGTCGAAGACTCCGAGGCGTGCGACAAATTTGTGGGTGGCTTCAATACCCCCAACGGCAGTTGGGGGATCTTTCAAGCCCAGCCTACACAGAAACGCGACACAGAAACACACGAACACGGTAAGGCCATCTGAATACCCCCGGACGGCAGTCGGGGGATGCCTTCAGATCCAACCTACGCTGCTTGCCCTGGTAGATCGTTGCAGATTATCGTGGGCGCGCATGCATCTTGAACCTTTAACCACCCTGAATT
>QHXG01000748.1 GCA_003222845.1 Acidobacteriota bacterium
ATATTCGCTGCCACCTCATCATAAGGATCTGTTTGATCGGCTACTGATTGCGCAAGCGCAGGTGGAATCGCTGGCGATAATGACAGCCGATCGGCAGTTCGCCAACTATGACGTGCCTTTGATCTGGGCCGGCGATCCGCGCTTGTCTCCTGAGCGACGGCGCGATGCGAAGAAGAAACCTTCTAAAGATTAACCGGATCAAAGGCAGAGGTGCTCAATTGAGCGCCTGAGAATTGCGACGCAGCGGTTTAGCTCATCAATAGGCACAAACTCGCCGGTGCGGTGAGCGACGCGAATGTCGCCGGGACCAAAGACGACTGCGTCCGCGCCCAGCGCGATCATGCTGGGGGCTTCGGTACCGAAGGCGACTGTGCCGGATGGTTTGTTTGACGATTCTTCGAGGAAGTGGACCAGCGGTGAATCGGCGCGCGTCTCGAAACTTTCATCGGCGCGCGCGGCATCAATCTGGCAAATGAAATCCGGGTCAAGCTTTTGAAGATCATCGACGGCACGCTTGACGAGATTCAAAACGTGATCGGATTCCTGGGCCGGGATGGTTCGCCATTCGAGCGTGAAGCGGCACTCGCCGGCGACGATGTTCTTGGCCGTGCCGCCTTCGATCAAGCCCACATTCAGCGTCGTGCAGGGCGGATCGAATTCAGCGCGCGCCTCGCTCTTCAGGTCTTCAGCGATCTCTTCGAGTCGATTGATCAAACGCGCCGCGCGAAAGATCGCGGACGCGCCGAGTTGGGGATAGGCGCTGTGCGCTTCGCGTCCGCGCACGGTGATCTCCGCCAGGCAGTAGCCTTTTCCTGCGCACATCGGTTGCAAAGAAGTTGGCTCGCCGACAATCGCGTAACGCGCACTGAAGGGACGCGCATCGGCCAGACGTTTGGCGCCGAGGCACCCGATCTCTTCGTCGGCAGTGAAAACCAGCGCCAGCGGCTTCTTTAGTCTCTTGAGATCGATGCTTTCAATCGCAGTAAGCGTCGCCGCGATGAATGCCTTCGTATCACACGCGCCGCGGCCGTAAAGCTTGCCATCGCTTTCGGTTAGTTTTAGAGCTTCAGTCCAGGTTGGATCGTAAGGCACGGTGTCGGTATGGCCGACCAGCGCAAGCTCCACAGCAGCATAGGCTTCAGCCTGTGAAGTGATTTGGAGCGCGCCGGCAGAGCGAAGCGTCGACGGCGCTTTGGAACTCGGGCCGGCACTTGAAATCGCAGGCATGGAAAGCGCCGTTGACGCTTCGCTCTGCCGGCTCACTCCAAATGAAGTCCGCGCCACGAGATTGATCTTCTCAACGCCTGCTTCATCAAAATGGGGAAAGCGTTTGACAGTGAAACCAAACGCTTCGCAACGCGCTTCCAAATAGGAAATGATCTCGGCATTCGAACGTGCGGAAACGGAATCGATAGCGACCAGTTCGGCAAGGGTTTGTTCGACAGCCATGATTTCTATTCGCGGCCAGGCCACAAAGCTGGCCTCCGATGAATGCCGGTGACTAACTCCAAAGTTTTTTCTGCAATTGATTAAATCTCTCGACGACTTCCTCCTGAATCAGGTGTTGCCCTTCCGAAACGATCGGTTTGCCGCCGATTACAACCTCGCGCACGGCCGCGCGCGATAAGGTAAACACGATGCTCGTCAGCAGATCGTCCTTCGAGGCGCCGGCGATTGAGGGATCATCGAGATCGACTGTAAAAAAGTCGGCTGGCATTCCCATTTCGAGAGCGCCGCCCAGCGCCCCAATGCTGCGTGCGCCGTTTATCGTTGCGCAATCGAATAAGCGTCGAGCGACGGCGGAAACCCGACCGTCAGGAAGGGTGCTATTTCGTTGGCTCGCGTCAGGATCATGCACGAAACTGGTTGCACTCTCCCTGACGGTCGGGTTTCTGCTTTCGAGCACGGCCCGCTCAAGT
>QHXG01000749.1 GCA_003222845.1 Acidobacteriota bacterium
GAAGTCTATGTAAGCGACGTGCGTTGGACTCTATGGGTTCTATTCGGCGCCGTCGCGTTCGTGTTGCTCATCGCCTGCGCGAACATAGCGAATCTTTTGTTGGCTCGAGCCACGGCGCGCCAGAAAGAGATGGCGATTCGCGCCGCGCTGGGCGCCGGTCGTTGGCGCATCGCGCGGCAGATGCTGACTGAAAGTGTGCTGCTTGCGATAGTGGGCGGCGCCCTCGGATTATTGATTGCGCATTGGGGCATTCAATTCATTCTCTATATCAGCCCAACGGCTATTCCACGCTCGCGCGAAATCAGTCTGGATTGGAGAGTGTTGGGCTTCACCCTGGGCGTTTCGTTTCTGACGGGAATTCTCTTCGGCCTGGTTCCGGCTGTGCAGGCTGCCGAGGTTGACGTGCATGAAACATTGAAAGAAACGGGCCGTGGCGTGACGGGAAGACATTGGCTCCGCAGTTCTCTGGTGGTTGTAGAAATAGCAACCACGATGGTGTTACTGATTGGCGCGGGTTTGATGGTTCGCAGCTTCTATCGGTTGCAGAACGTAAACCCCGGCTTTTCTTATGAACGTTTGACGAGCTTCACTGTCACGCTGCCACGGGGAAAATATCCAACCGAAGAACAGCGCAGTGAATTCTTCAATAGATTGCTGGAGAACATTCGTACTCTGCCGGGTGTTGCATCAGCCGCCGCCGCATCCGGTTTGCCCCTCGGCAACAATGGCTGGCAGACCTCTTTCGTGGTCGAAGGCAAACCGGCGCCGCCGCGCAGCGAAACGCCTCTCATGGAGGCCTGTACTGTAACGCCGGATTACTTTCGCGCGATGAATATCCCGCTCTTGCGCGGCCGTTATTTTACCGATCAAGACAATCGATCATTCCTGGCGGGCCGGGATCTGAGCAAATCCAACGAAGGTGAGCGACTCATAAGCGGGTCGAACGTGATCATCATCGATGAAGAGTTTGCCCGCCGCCACTGGCCCGACCAGGAAGCCGTCGGCAAACAGATAAGATTCGGCACCGATGCGAAGGCGCCCGCGCTGACCGTGGTTGGGGTCGTTGGCCGCGTCAAGATGGAAGGGCTCGCGGAAGATTCGCATCGCGTGCAGGGTTACTACGCATTTGCACAGATTCCATTCAACGGCATGACGGTCATAATCAAAGCAACGGGCGATCCTAATCAGCTAATTGCCGCCGCGCGCCAGCAAGTGAAGTCAATCGATCCAAACCAACCAATTTACAACATCCGTACCATGGATGAGATTCGCGGTGAATCGGTCGCACCCCAGCGATTGAATCTGACTCTGCTCAGCATCTTTGCGGGTATCGCACTGGTTCTGGCGATCGTAGGCATCTACGGCGTCATGTCTTACTCAGTGACCCAACGCACACACGAGATCGGTATTCGCATGGCCATCGGGGCGCAGCCGCGCGATGTCTTTCGCATGGTGATCGGACATGGCATGACTTTGACGATCATCGGTATCGCTTTTGGTTTAGTTGGCGCGTTCGCGCTTACGCGGTTGATGACAACGATGCTTTTTGGGGT
>QHXG01000750.1:0-662 GCA_003222845.1 Acidobacteriota bacterium
CTGATCCGGCGACGTTCGCGATCATCGCCGTCATGCTGACGGGGGTGGCGTTGATTGCTTGCTACATACCCGGCCGGCGCGCGACGAAAGTCGATCCGGTGGTGTCGCTGCGCTACGAATAGGAATTTCGGATTGCGAAATGGGAAGCACTCAGCGCGCGAATCAGAGATCGGCAATCGGAAATGGGCAACGGGGAAATGACGTCATGGAAACAATAATCAAAGACATTCGCTACGGAATTACGGAATACGAAGCCTGTTGAAGCGGCCGGGATTTACCGCGATTGCTGTGGTCACGATCGCTTTGGGCATCGGCGCAAATACGACGATTTTCAGCTTCGTCGAGGCTTTGTTTTATCGATCACTTCCAGTGAGGCAGGCGGATCGACTTGTCGGTATATACGGACAGCGACAGGGCAGCCGCAGCCGCGAATTGAGATATTCCTATCCGGAATATGTCTACTTTCGCGACCACAGTAAGTCGTTTGAATCACTCGCGGCACACTACTCAACCTCGCCGCTCAGTGTGGTGGACCAAGGCGATTCCAAGGAGGCGCGAGGAGCAGTTGTCTCCGCAAATTACTTCCCCATGCTTGGTGTGCGGCCCTCGCTCGGGCGCTTTTTTCTTCCCGAAGAGGATCAGGTGCCGGATCGCAATCAGGT
>QHXG01000750.1:747-3274 GCA_003222845.1 Acidobacteriota bacterium
TTCAAATCATCGGAGTGACACCGCCAGATTTTGATGGCGTGCTGATTGGCTCTCCTAATGATATCTGGATCCCCACCATGATGTTACGTGCCGGGTACCGCTGGTGCAATGGGTTCACAGCGGATTGTGACTTTCTGAGTGTGATGGGTCGTCTCGCGCCCGGCCAAACTGTCACCACCGCGCAGGCGGAGCTTTCAACTCTCGCGGCCCAGCTGGCAACGGCTTACCCCGCGACGAACGAGGATAAGAGGGTATTGGTATTTCCAGCTATCGGCGTTAGCCCTGACTCCAGAGAAGAATTTCGCTACCAGATGCAACTGCTGATGGCCGTAGCTGGGCTGTTGCTTCTCATAGCCTGTGCGAACGTGGCGGGTCTTTGGTTGGTTCGGGGTGCGGCGCGCCAAAAAGAGATTGCACTTCGTCTTTGCCTTGGGGCAGGTCGTGCTCGTTTGGTTCGTCAGCTTCTGACTGAGAGTCTTTTGTTAGCACTTGCTGGTGGTGTGCTTGGTGTGATCCTGTCTTTTTGGGGCAAGGACTTGCTGATGGCTCTTCTTGTCGCAGATTCAGAGGGCTACCGTCATGCTTACGATGTTAGCTTGAATTCCCGCGTGTTGATCTATTCATGCGTGCTTTCTCTAATTACCGGTCTTCTCTTCGGGTTGGTTCCTGCGCTCCAGAGTTCACGCCAGGATTTAACGAACGCGCTCAAAAGAGGTGACAACCGATCAGGTACCAGCCATCAGCGACTGGGCGGCGGTTTGGTGGTGGCTCAAATAGCAGTGTCGCTGATTTTGCTTGCCGGCGCTGCTCTTTTGGTTCGGAGCGCCGCGAATGTTCAAAAGGGGATGAACTTTGACTCTGAGCACGTCGCTTTGATGAGGTTGCGCCCAAGGTTGGTTCAATACACGCCGGAGAAGGCTCAGGCGTTTACTCGCGATGTGGTCCGTCGTCTTTCAGCTTTGCCAGGGGTTGAGTCGGTGAGTCTGGCAAAAGGCGGAGGATTCGCGTGGCTCGAGAGCAATGACGTCAGCGTGGCATTACCAGGTCAGATACCGGATCGGCCTGAGAATGAATTTCATGTTGACTACCACGAGATTGCGCCTCGCTTTTTTGAAACGCTGAAGATACCGCTGATCGAAGGACGTGATTTTGACGACCGGGACCGGCCGGATTCTCCGCGCGTAGTGATAATCAATGAAACACTTGCGCGCAGATTGTGGCCCAATCACTCGTCGCTCGATCAGGTGACGATGGTTGAAAACCACCCGTATCGAGTTGTGGGCGTGTTCAAAGATTCACGGTTACGGAACGCACTTGAATCACCTCTACCGTTTTTGTACGTCCCCTATTGGCAGAACAACTTCGAACCGCAAATTGATTCGCGCCTGGTTGTTCGGGTCTTAGGCGATCCAAAGGAAATGCTTCCTACGCTACGTCGCGAGGTCGTTGCCGTCGACGAAAAAGTTCCAATTAGTGAAGACCTGCCAATGGCGGAACAAGTCAGGGGCCACTACAAGCCCGTGATACTGGCTTCGCGAGTTGTGACCTGTGCCGGATTAATTGCGCTCTTTCTCACAGCGATCGGTTTGTATGGAGTACTCGCCTTTGCGGTAACCCAGCGAACGCGCGAGATCGGTATTCGTATGGCGCTGGGTGCCAAAAGGGCCGACATATTGAGGATGGTTGTTAGAAACGGGATTGGACTCACGGTGGTTGGCCTCGGCGTTGGATTGGTTGGTGTGTTTGGGCTCACACGGTTCGTAGCCAGCCTGCTGTTTGGCGTCGCCCCGACGGATGTGCTGACTATCGTAAGCGCATCGGTTGTGTTGATGGCCGCTGCACTGATTGCGTCCTACGTGCCTGCTCGGCGCGCTACAAAGGTAAATCCGGTGGTGTCGCTGCGATACGAGTGAGGCGATGGCCGGCCGACGATTTGTACGTAGATCTCAACTCTCGTCCCAGTGGGCTGCCAGTAAAGATTTGGCGCCCACTCTGTGCTAAATTTCAGCAGTGCCGAGAATTCTCATCGCTGACGATCAGCCTGACGTGCTCGCGGCTCTGCGCCTCTTATTAAAAGCCGAGCATTACGAGATCCAGACTGCTTCATCGCCGAAGGGCGTCTTGAACGCCGTCGATTCGCAGCAACTGGACATCGTCCTCATGGATCTCAACTATGCCCGAGACACGACTTCGGGCAGCGAAGGTCTGGATCTGCTGAGCCGCATTCACGCAGTCGATCCTGATCTGCCCGTCGTGGTCATGACCGCATGGGGCAGCGTCGATCTGGCCGTCGAAGCAATGCGGCGCGGCGCGCGCGATTTCATTCAAAAACCCTGGGACAACGCGCGCCTGCTGACCGTGCTGCGCACGCAAGTCGAACTGGTCCAGGCTCTGCGGCGCGGCCAACGGCTGGAAGCAGAGAATATCGCGCTGCGCGACAGCGGCGCGAACGGGTCGCCCGGAATAATCGCTGAGTCACCAGCAATGAAGAAGGTGCTCAATCTGGTGGAGCGCATTGGGCCGGCCG
>QHXG01000206.1 GCA_003222845.1 Acidobacteriota bacterium
TGGTTCGCCATAATTCTACCTTGCTTCCGAAGGATGGCGCTACAAGCCTTTCTTAGAGGGCTTAGTCCTTCGAGAAATATTTTCCATTTGTCATTTGACATTTTTTGTGTTCATTTGAAACATTTCGGGAGGGCCAAACTCGATAATGCTCGGCTAAAGTCTATGAGTTATGCAGATGGCAAATGGCAAATGAAAAATGTCAAATGACAAATGGTTTCCTTCTACCACCCTCACCCCGGCCCTCTCCCAAAGGGAGAGGGAGTTACTAACAAATTCTTGGCACACTGTTCTTAGAGTCCTTCATTTGTCAATGCGCTCGTCGAGCGCAGCGACCGCTAGCTTATGAAACTCGCGGCGGACAGCGTTAATGTTCGCGAACGGCAGTGCACGAGCATGTGTTCGGTTGGTCAAGAGAATGAATACTCGTTCGCGGTGCGCATCGATCCAGCAACTGGTTCCAGTAAATCCGGTATGGCCAAAAGCGTCTGAGGGAAGGGAAGGGCCGCGGGTTGAATCCTTAGTAGCCGCGAGTTGCCACGCGAACGAGCGGGCTTCATTCATTCCCTCGGTCATGTTTTGCTGGAACAGTTGGCAAGTCTCTGACGAGAGCAATTGCGACTGGCCCGCGATGAACTGATTAGCCAAACGCAAAGTTTCGTGCCCGGTCGAGAATAAACCTGCGTGACCCGCCGTACCGCCGAGAAAGTGGGCGTTGCCGTCGTGAACGTCGCCCCAGACAACTTCTTTTCGCCAGCCGTGATAGCTCGCGATTGACTCCACCGAAAAGCTCTTTTCGCACATATCACGCTCGTAAGCATTGCCGGTCTCGCACGCCGCCACACCGGTTCGCGTGGCAGCCGCCGGATTGAAAAATGTGTGCTGCAATTCGAGGGGCTTCACGATCCGATTAAGCGCCAGCTCATCGAGCCTGCTTCCCATCAGGCGCTCGAGCAGAAAGCCGAGCACGATGAAACCGAGATCGCTGTAAATGACTTGTTCACCGGGCCGGGCGTCCAGCGTTTCATTGGCAATCGACGCGAGCGCGCTTTCCTTTTCGACCGCCAACAGATACAACGGTCGCCACGCTGGCAGACCTGACGTATGCGTCAAGAGCTCGCGGATGGTAATGCGGTTTTTGTCGGGCCGATCGAATTCCAAAAGATAATTGGCGACGGAACTGTCGAGCGTAAGTTCGCCGAGTTCGACAAGCTGCGCGCAAAGCAACCCGGTCACCAAAGGCTTGGTCAACGATGCGAGATCGTAAATTGTCTCCAGCGTCGCCGCTCGACTCTCAGGCTCGCGCACCGCATCGCCGAGGGCATCGGTGAAGACTGCGCATCTATGTTCAGCGACAACGTAAACTGCGGAGGGGAAGTCGCCGGAACCGATCCGGCTAAGAAGCATAGCAGAGATGTTTGGCTCTGGATTGTTGATGGAAAGGTCAGGCACCGCTGGTAATTTCAAACTCTTCATCAGTCATTGAGAGATTCTCCTGGAGTCGGCTGATGTTCAGTTCCGATTCCGTGTGCCAATAATATCAGCGAAGTGAGTTGCGCGGAAAGGTGTTTCATGTTCGATAAGCTTCGGCCTTTCGTATTCGCGCGACAGACCTAGAGCTTATCGGACAATCTCACCGTGTGCTCATGAATCTGTTCCAGGGTGCGCAGGGCCAACGCAAGCGCACGGCGGCCGTCCTCTCCAGAAACAACAGGTCGCGAACGTTCGGCGGCGGCTTGCAGGAAAGACTCAATTTCCGCGCGCAAAGGCTCGACGTCTTTCACTTCCAGTACTCGAGTGTTTACACCGGGCCAAGGACTAACAGTTGAAGGCGCGAGATTGCTGATCGACGCGTGGTTGGTCGAGTAATCAACGACAATGTAATCGCGAGGTTGAAAGAAGCGCATCTTGCGAATCTTTTCAGTACCGACGCGCGAAGCAGTGATATTGGCCACGGCGCCGGTCGCAAATTCCAGGCGCGCGTTTGCCGCATCCACACGATTCGTCAGAATTGGGATGCCGACGGCGTGCAGCGAAGTCACTTCGACATCCTCGCCGACCAGCCATTGCACAATGTCGAGATCGTGAATCATCAAGTCGAGCACCACGTCGATGTCCAGCGAGCGGGTCGTGAATTGGCCCACGCGATGAATCTCAAAATAGACAGGATTACGCACATGCGGCCGGAGCGCGAGCATCGCTGGATTGAAACGTTCGGCATGGCCCACTTGCAGAATGGCGCCGCCTTTCTCTGCGGCCGCAATCATGAGGTCGGCTTCATCCAAGGTCCGCGAGATTGGTTTTTCGACCAACACGTGGATGCCGTTTTCAAGCAGAGCGCAAGCAATAGCGCAGTGCGATTCAGTGGGTACAGCCAGACTCACGGCGTCGACCTTGCCGATCAGATCG
The DNA here is from genome assembly GCA_003222845.1 of Acidobacteriota bacterium. GTDB lineage: Bacteria > Acidobacteriota > Blastocatellia > Pyrinomonadales > Pyrinomonadaceae > UBA11740. Next base: position 2,407 of record QHXG01000206.1, read on the forward strand.
CGCCAGTCGGTAGTTGAATCCGTGCTTCGCTCGGCCGCGACTTTGCCGGCGCGGTCTGCGTCAATATCGCAGACGCTCTTGAATTGCGAGCGGCCTTCCACCGCCAGCTCGGCGTGAATGCGCGCGTGCTGACTGCCCAGATGACCGACGCCAATGACTGCAGTGCTAAGCATAAAGAAAGAGGTCCGAGATCAGAGGTCGGAGGTCAGAGATCGGAAGTCCCCACCCCTTATCTATGTGATTGCGGCGTTTGAATAGAAGCAGTGAATCGGCGATACTTCACTCTTCCAACGGTGCTGTCAATCATTCTAATGCTCAAGATTGTGATCGTTTCCGCGAAAACCTGATCTCTGACTTCTGATCTCTGACCTCTGATTTGCGACTATACTTGCAACCTCCAATGCTTACCAAACGCCTCTGGCTAATTCTCTTTATCGGCATCGCCGTGTTTTATCTGTGGGGCTTAGGTTCGGTACCTTTCGTGGGACCGGATGAACCTCGGTACGCTCAAGTCGCCCGCGAAATGTTGGCGCACCGCGAATTGATCACGCCGGTACTTAGCGGCTTTCCCTGGTTTGAGAAACCGGTGCTGCTCTATTGGATCGAGATGGCAAGTTACAGCGTGCTCGGAATCAGCGAATACGCTGCGCGTTTGGGGCCGGCGATATGTGGACTGCTGATCGGAGCGGTTGTCTATTGGATCGGGTCCAGCATCGAAACCGCCAGCCGTAGCCGTGAGGCTTCGTCAAAAGAGTCTGAAACACCGCGTGATGGCCTGGGTCGCTTCAGCGCTTTGATTTGGCTTTCCAGTGCGGGCGCCTTAGTTTTTTCTCGTGGCGTGAACTTTGACATCTTGTTGACTCTGGCGTTGACTGGCGCCTTCGCTTGCTTCTTCATTTGGCACGTTCGTTATGGAAATCCAAACAATCGCAAGGGAATCAATCCCGCATCTCCGGCTCTGAAATACGTCCTCGTTGGCTTCTATTTCTTCGTCGGTCTATCGTTGCTGGCCAAGGGTCTGGTCGGAGTCATCATTGCGCCCGGCGTGATAACTTCTTATTTCCTGATTCGTCGCGAGTGGCCGTCGAAGAAATTTCTTACGAGTCTCCTCTGGGGGATCCCACTTGCACTCGCAGTGGCGGCCATATGGTATGGGCCGATGCTCAAGCGGCACGGCATGATATTCGTCGCTGACTTTATTCTTCAGCATCACTTCGCGCGTTTCCTCGGCAACCAATATCACCATCCGCAGGCCGTTTATTTTTACGTGCCGGTGCTCGCGGGGTTGGCATTGCCCTGGACGATCTTTCTCGTGGCAGCCTTCGTTTCTTCACGTCACTGGCGGTGGCGCGGAGACAAAGCGATCGATCGTCTCCGGGTATTCAGTTTGGCTTGGATACTGCTGCCGTTGATCTTCTTTTCGGTTTCGCAATCAAAGCTGCCGGCCTACATTCTGCCGGTGTTACCGGCAGTCGCTTTGCTTGTTGGGGAACGCGTGACGTGCTTTCTGAGCGCGCAACGCGGCCACCGCGTACTGAAGTTGACCGGGACACTCTTGCTATTAATGCTTGCGGCCGGCAGCGTCTATTTGCATCGCCATTACGGTCTCAGTATTTTGGTTATCGCGATAGCGGTTGCGCCACTCGCCGCAGTTGCGCTCGTCGCGCTGGCGCGCCCGCAGATGGGCCCGGCTCTATGTGTATTAATTGCGCTGGCGATGTTTGTTACGTCCGCTTTCAGTCTGAAGGGCATCGCGCCCGCGATCGCTCGGCGCGAATCGGTGCGCGACCTTTTGGCCGCTGCTTCATCGCGAGGCTACGACACGGCTCCTTTGGTCCAACTTCATAATGTCGACCGCACGGCTGAGTTCTATGCGGCGAACCAATTGCTTTACGCGGATCATTTAAAGCCGATGAAACTGGAAGGCGCAGCGGAAGTTGCGGCTGTGGCCCAGTATCGGGGCGGCCTCGTTCTCTGTCTGGTTCCGACTGAGTTCGAGTCGCAGTTAACGACCTATCGAAGGGTGCAAACGGAAGTGATCGGGAACAACGGCCGCACGTCCCTGGTCGTCGTCAGAGTACCGTAGCCGCTTAGAATTAATGGGCGTAAACCAGAGTGCGAAGGGTTTGAATGAATTCCAGGCGATTCATTTTTCTTCAATTGATTTAAACGCACGATGGTCTTCTTTTACCGCAACGCGGTTGCGCCCTTCAGCCCAGGGTTGGCCGCTTCGCCTACCCTGGAACGTACGGAAATACCATTCAACCGCAAAGCGGTTGCGTCATTTCCTCGGCTAATCAAAGCGGCGCAACCGCCTTGCGGTTGGGTATTCTCCGAACCGCGTTAACTTCGGAAATCTTGATGAGGACTCATTGAATTCAGCTCTGACCGGTCGCTGTCTTTGAACTAAGCTGAGGCAATTCGGTGTCTTCTGCAGTTTCTTGATCCCCTGCCACGAACTCCGGAAACAATCCACCTTCCACGCCGGGGTATTCATCGACGTGCTCAATATCAAGCGCCTCAGCAACGACTGCCTGGGGTAGGCGTTTGCTTGCTTTCGCGCCGAGTTGAAGGATTTGATTTGCCCGTCTTACAAGGTTTCCTTTTCCGGAAATCAGCTTGTTACAGGCGGCTTCGTAGCTGTTCTGCGCCTGAGCCAGCCGGTTTCCGATGTCTTTCAGGTCTTCATAAAACGCGACAAACTTGTCGTATAGAGCGCCCGATTGATTCGCGATCTCCAGAACATTTTGCTTTTGGTATTCTTGCTTCCAAATATTCCCTACAGTGCGCATCGTAGCTAAGAGAGTAGAAGGACACACCACTACGATGCGCTTTGAAAAGGCATCATCGAACAGATTTGGATCATGGCGCACCGCAACGATGAAAGCAGGTTCCAACGGGATGAACATCAGGACAAAATCAAGGCTGTTTAGTTTGTGATGGTCTTGATACCTTCTAAGATCCAGCTCCTTGACATGCACTCGAATTGCCGCGATGTGCTTCTTTAGCTCCTGTTCACATTCCAGTTTATCCTCGGAGGAGCAATATCGATTGTAAGCTGTTAGATTTGCTTTTGAATCGATTATCAAATGCCGTTCGTCAGGAAGGTTAATGACGACATCGGGTTGCGAGCGCTTTCCGTCTTCGGCGACAAAAGTCTCTCGGATTACGTATTCTCGATCCTTTACTAGACCTGCCTTCTGCAGAATATCTTCGAGAATGAATTCTCCCCAATTGCCTAGGGTTTTTGATTGTCCCTTCAATGCGTTTGTCAGTTCAATTGCATCTTGGTCCATCCTCTCGTTAAGGCTTCGTAGTTTCTCAATTTCAGCTCCAAGAGAGAATCGCTCTTTTGATTCTTTCTCATAAACCTCATTGACGCGCTGCTTGAATTCGTTAATTTGCGTCTCCAACGGTGAGAGAAGCGACTCGAGATTTAACTTATTCTGTTCGGTAAACTTCTTGGTCTTTTCATCAAGAATCTTATTGGCCACATTCTCAAACTGGACACCGAGCTGTGTCCGCGCCTCAGTCAGCAGAGCCAGCTTCTCCTCTGAATGTTTGCTCTCTTCTTCACGCTTCGCCTCAGATCCAGCTAGTTCTGAAGTTAGTTCGACGATCCGGTCGTGCGACGCTCGCCACTCCTCGTTCAAGCTCTGGATGTGTGATTCGAGTTCTTCTATCCGCGTCGCCCGTGTTTCCGCGGCCGAACGACGACCGATCTCGTCCTGCAGTTGACTTACCAAAATATGGTGCTTCGCAACAAGCTGGTCGTACTCATCTCGAATACTATCAAGCTCGAATTCTTTCGCGCTGAGCCGCGCACTTAACTTTACAAGTCTTGTCCAGAGAACTACACAAACAGGAACCAAGACTGCGACAATAATTAGGGACCCCACTATTGAAAGATTCACCATGCATTTGACCTCAGAGAGTTTTTGCAGTTTATCAGACGATGTGTCGGAAATGAAACGCTGTCGCAGAAGCGAAAACGCCCCAAGCATCGTGTTCTTCTGGCAATGCGATGGCGATTCGCTGCTATAATGACCGCACCGGCGACGCATAGTATGAGCTGTCGGAGGCGCAAAAGATGAGCTTACCACAGTCCCAAATTACCGTTTCTATCGAAGAGTATCTTGCCCGCGAACGTGAATCGGAGGAGCGGCATGAATTTCTTGATGGACAAATTTACGAGATGGCTGGCGAGAATCCGCGCCATGGAGCGATTTGTACGAATCTGACTCGTATAGTGAGCACTCAATTATTAGGAACTCCCTGTCAGGCTTTTTCCAAGGATACGAAGGTGCGCAGCGGCCCGGAAGCGCCTCAATCGACAAAAGGACTTTTCTCCTATCCTGACTTGGTGGTTGTCTGCGGCGAAATCAAGTTTCATGATCAGCCGCAACACGTAATTATCAATCCCACTGTGATCATCGAGGTGTTGTCGCCAAACACCGAGGCGTTCGATCGCGGTGTCAAGTGGCTGCGCTATCAAACCTGGCTGCCTACCTTGATTCACTATGTAATGGTTTCTCAGAATCAACCACAAATCGAGCACTACAGTCGTGAAGCTAACGGAGAGTGGCGCTACTCGCGCGTAAATCAGATCGAGGGCAGCGTCACGCTGGCTTCGATTGGTTGTACGCTCAAACTCGCGGAGGTCTACGATCGAGTTGTTTTTCCCGAACTGGAAGAACTAACGGTGCAATGATTCACCGTCCGAAACACGCCACCATCCGCTCGTAGACTTTCCGCGTCACGCGCACATCGTTCAGATTGTATTCGCGAATCTCCAGAAGCTTCCCGGCTTGATGGAGATCGAAGACCCGGCTGCCTTCGACGTCTGCGGTCTTGCTGGATTCAAGCCCCAGGGTCCAGGCGAGGTCGTCGAGGCTGACGCGACTCCGGCGATCGCCCAGCCACCAGGCGCGCATCGTGTCGAAGACTCCGCGAACATTGTATTCGCCGAGGTTCACGAAAGGTCTGGCCGCCAGGTTGTTTGCGAGACAGCGCTGAAAGATGAAGGGCAGGTCGAAACCGATAATGTTGTGTCCGACAAGTTCGTCGCATTCGACGTCGAAATCCGACATCAGCGCGAGAAAGTCTTTGAGCGCCTGAGCTTCGCCCTGTTCGTCGCCTTCTTTGTCTATGCCGAATGCGTGTTCGTTTGGATTACTTGTCAGGCCTTCGATCTCGAATCCTGGAACTGGCCCAACGTGAACAGCGATTGAGAGAACCCGGCCCGACGTGGCATTCAGCGAACCCAGTTGATAGACCCGTTCTTCTTCGGCCGCAATATCTTCCAAGTAGCGCTCCTGTTGCTCCAGACGCATGTAGCCGAGGCGAAAATCCCTCTCCAGCTTTGGCCCTACGCGTTCGCGGAAGCCGGTGAGGGCAATGGTCTCGATGTCCATTGTGAAAGCGCGCGGCAGCAACGGGTCACAGCCAACGTGTTCGCGATACTGTTCTATATTGATGGGACGATATTCGGTGACGACGAACTGCGAACGATCCTGAAATGATTCGAGTTTTCCGGTCACCCCCCACAAACCCGGCTTCATCTCTTCGCGACCTTCGAGCACTTCTGCCCAAATCTTCAGCGTGAGATTGCCGGTTGCATTGCGCGCGCTCACATCGCGAAACGGTTTTCCCTGTTGCGTGCGGCGCTCGCGCACCGAAGTGACGAAAACCATCAGCCACACTTCTTCGTTGAATGGGAGTTCGGTAATGGGGATGTTGCCTTTCATGGGTTATCGGAGCCACGGGAAGGGATGCAAAAACATTTGCCATTTTTCATTTGCCATTTTAGCTCCCTCTCCCTCTGGGAGAGGGTTGGGTGAGGGCCTAGTGAGAACAAAACATCTCCCCCCTTTTTCCGGTCTTTCTATGCTTCGCACCCTCTCCCCTAACCCCTCTCCCAGCGGGAGAGGGGAATTAGAATGGAAAATGGAAAAAGATCTTTTCTAGCTCACAGACTCAGAACCTACTTCATCAAATCCCGGCCGGACAAAATCTCTCGCTCTGGGAAAAATCTGTTCGATGCCGCGTCGCAGCTTCTCGAGTTCGATTAGCATTGGAACGGTCGATTCTGTTTTCTCAGGCAGAGCATTCTGCATCAGGCGCCAGGCGCTCAATGAACGATCGATGGCAATCAGCGCGATTTTGGCTGAGCCGTCAGAGTCATGGCAGGCCGCGGCGAGCAGCACGTCTTCGTCATCGAAGTCATCATCACTGAACGGGTCGACGTTGATGTCGCTTACTTCTTCGTCGCCGATATCTTCCAAACCCATCAAAGCGCGATAGGTCTTGGCGGCGATAAAGAACTGGTACCAGCGAATGACTTCAATTGCGTCAGTCACATCGATGTCTTCTTCTGCGCTGTGGGCCTTGCCGGTGATATCGTCGTGAACATTCTCTTCGACCGCGAACTCTTCTTTGAACCATTGCTGAACCATCTGGGCGTAATGGCGCGCGGAAAGTGAGAGTGGATGCTCCTTTGCTTCTTCTCTCTGTTTTCCGCGCTCGACGATTGCGGCCTCGGCTTCAGTGGATTCCAAATCAACGCCCATCTCTTCAGCCCATTCGAGAATCAACGCGTGCGTTTCGCGAAATATCCCCTCCAGTTTTTGCCAGAACTTGGCATTGTTGATGTCTTGGCTTTCAGGATCGTCGCTGATGCTTTCTGCTCTTTCCGTGGCGTAAACCATACAGCGCGACGTGAATGGGCAACGCTCGCACCAACGATCGCAGTAATTGTAGATCCCGGAGATCAAGTCGGGATTTTCAGCGAGTTCTATTAGCTCATCTCTGTTCATGCATTTGTTGTCCGATAAACTTTAAAGGAACATCTGAATAAGTTAATTAAGTTCCCTCTCCCTTTGGGAGAGGGTTAGGGTGAGGGCTTACTGCCGCAAGCCACCTTTAGTCCTCTTCTCCCGCCGCCGCACAACTAAGGAAATAAGGAGATCAATTCTTGCACCTGCTCTGCTATGCCCTCACCCCGACCCTCTCCCAAAGGGAGAGGGAGCATCGCTAAACTCTAGTTTGTCCTGTGTCCGCTGATGTCCCTTGCTACCAGCCGCGACAAGCTAAAGCTTATCAGACAGTGCGCATTCTAATGTATTATCGTCGCGGTTACCATGAACGCGCCAAGCTCCTGTTGCAGCTTGCACAGTCGCATTCTATTGTGGACCCGAAGGCGGCGAGGCTCAAACTGCAATTTGCAATCGCATTACGCATTAAATGGCCCATCGTAAAAACCATCGCTGGCTAGCCGACCTCGGCTTGATTTTGATCGTGGCCGGAGTTTATTTTCTGGCCGCCAAACTTGGTCTGTCGGTCGCCTTTCTCAATGCCAGCGTCTCGCCTGTCTGGCCCCCTACCGGGGTGGCCATCGCGGTCGTGTTCTGGTTGGGATATCGCGCCGCGCCGGGAGTTTTCCTGGGCGCGCTGCTCGCGAATTCTCTGTTCACCAATGTTCCGTTTTCGACCACGTCGGGAATTGCCGTCGGTAACACGCTCGAAGCGATCACGGCCGTGTACCTGCTGCGCCGATTCATCGGTTCCCGCATTCCGTTCAATCGCGTCATAGATGTGCTGAAGTTCCTCCTCTTCGCCGTAATTCTCAGCACCGCGATCAGCGCCACGATTGGCACACTCAGTCTTTGTCTTGGCGGTGCGGCGACCTGGAGCAACTTTGGTTGGCTCTGGCTTACTTGGTGGTCGGGCGATGGCGTAGGCGCGTTGGTGGTGGCGCCGCTCATCCTCACTTGGGTTGAGAGACCTATCGAACGCTGGTCGGGCCGGCGCTGGGTTGAGGGGGCGGCACTGCTGCTCGCTTTGTGGATTTTATCGGCAACAATCTACACAGACCTGTTTCTGAGATCGGCAGCCGGGCGTCCCTGGGGACACGTGACCATACCACTCCTGCTCTGGGCCGCATTTCGCTTTGGCCCCCGCGGGGTTGCGACGACGATTGCGATGTTTTCAGCGATTGCAATTTGGGGAACGGTCCACGGGCGCGGCGGATTCGCCGTCTACAACGCCAACGATGCGTTGCTGTACTTGCAGGCTTACGTGGCGGACTTGGCAATCACGACTTTGTTGCTGGCCGCGATCATTTCGGAGCGAAAGCACGCCGCCCGTAACTTGAGTGGCGGCCTTTCAGTGACGCGCATCCTGGCTGAGTCACCGGCCCTCGATGATGCTCTCCCGCGTATTCTGCAAAGAATTTGTGTGACTTTTGATTGGGAAGTCGGGGCGATGTGGATCGCGGACGTTGAATCGGCGGTGCTGCGCTGTTTGAAAGTCTGGCCGCCCCAGGAAACGGAAGGGAGATTCGAAGCAGTCTGCTACCAGAGCACGTTCGCTTCCGGCATCGGTTTGCCCGGACGGGTTTGGAAGAGCTTAAAGCCGGCGTGGATTCAAGACGTCATCAAGGACGAGAACTTTCCGCGCGCGCGCGTCGCGTCTGCCGAAGGTCTGCATGCCGCGTTCGCCTTTCCCATCGTCTCAGGCGAGAAGTTCCTTGGCGTCATGGAATTCTTCAGTCATGAAATTCGCGAACCTGATGAATCGGTGCTGGCCGCGTTCAGCGGCATTGGCAGTCAGATAGGACAGTTCATAGAACGCAAACGGGCGGAAGAGGCGCTCGGACCCGCTAGATTGCTGCCGAGCGAGAATCCTGCGCCGGTGATGCGTTTGGACCAAGGTCGAGTCCTTAGTTATGCCAACCCCGCAGCCCAACGTGTATTCGCGAGCTGGAATCTGACTTTGGGTGAGGAAGTGCCCGAGGAGTTGGCGCAAAATGCCGAAGCAGCTTTATCGCACGGTGATCGACGCAATATCGAATTGCCCGTTGGCGGACAGACTTACTTAGTTACTTTCGCCCCTGCGGGTTTTGATTATGTAAATCTTTACTTCACTGACATCACCGATCTAAAGCGGACTCAGGAAGCGCTACTTAAGAACGAAGAATGGCTGCGCCTGACCATGGAAGGGGGCCGCGTAGGCACATGGACACGCGATCTCGATGAGTACAATCGCGTCGTCTGGTCACCCGAATTGGAAGAGATTTTCGGATTGCAGCCTGGCGAGTTTCCTCAGACCGAAGAAGCGTTCTTTGATTTCGTTCACCCGGAAGATCGCAAGCCGTTGGCGCAGGCAGTGCGACAAGCGATCGAGAATCATACCGATTACGACATCGAGTTTCGATACACGCGAAAAGACGGCGCCCAGCGTTGGATGCTGGGGCGAGGCCGAGCATTTTATACCGAAGACGGAAAACCGTTTCGGCTGGCAGGATTAGGTTGGGACATCACCGAACGCAAACTAGTGGAAGAAAGCATCGTCAAGAACCAGGAGGCGCTAAAGCTC
>QHXG01000751.1 GCA_003222845.1 Acidobacteriota bacterium
TTTTGCGTTGAAGTACGAGTAGGCAATTGCAAAAATAGTAAGGAGCAAGAGTATCGTGCTGACGGCAGCGACCCTGCTCCGGTGGCGCCCGATTACGGCAACAACGTATTCGGCGCCCGAAATGATCCGCCCTGGCGTAATCGGATTCGTGGCTTCGAATTCGAAGCGCTGCTTGAGTTTTTGTAAGTCGCTCAACAGCTCCCGCGTGGTCTGATATCGCTCCTCTCTCGCTTTGCCCAGTGCTTTCTTGGTGATTTGATCCAACTCTAGCGGGACTTGCGGCCGGGAACTGGAAAGCGGCGGCGGCTCGACCGTCAGTATTGAAGCCAGCACATCAGTCGTGGTCTCACCGGCAAACGGTGTCTTGCCTGTTACCATCTCGTATAGCACGACACCGAAGCTGAAGATATCGGTGCGCGCATCCAACGGCAGGCCGCGCGCCTGTTCCGGAGACATGTAGTGTGCGGTTCCCAAAACCGTTCCCTGCTTCGTGTGGAACAGCGTCGTTGCCTCAGAGTCGTCAGCCTTTCGCTCGGTAAGCTTGGCCAGTCCAAAGTCTAGTACTTTGACGATGCCGTCTTTGCGCATCATGATGTTTTCCGGTTTGATATCACGATGAGTAAGTCCAGCGTCATGCGCAGCGCAGAGCGCGGAAGCTACCTGCGAACCGATGTCGAGCGCCTGTTCAATTTTCAGCGGGCCCCGAGCCAGGCGTTGTCGTAGCGTCTCGCCTTCGATCAACTCGGTTACCATAAAGTGATACGAGTCAACCTGTCCAATTTCGTGGATTGTCAGAATGTTTGGGTGATTCAGGGCTGAAATGGAACGTGCTTCTCGCTGAAAGCGCCGTACAAGTTCATCGTCACGAGTCAAATATGCCGGCAGCATTTTCAGCGCTACTTTGCGAAGCAAATGCTGGTCCTCGGCCAGGTAAACTTCTCCCATGCCTCCGGCGCCGATCTGTTTGAGGATCTGGTAGCGATCGATCGTTTGCCCTACCAGCGATTCTCGTTGATCGTCTGCAAGCAAGTCGGCCATCACTTCAAAGGCGGGCAGCTCGATGAAATCCTCCGTCCGTTCGTGAGACGCAAGTAGACCTTCGAGCTGGCTGCGCAGAGTAGGATTGCCCGAACATGCCTGGTCAAGAAACGCCGGCCGCTCAGCGGGAGCACGCTCCAGAGCGGAATGTAACAATATCTTGATCTGCTGCCAGTGTTCCGGGTTCATCCAACTCACTCATTCCGGTTTAGCTCATGATAGAGCCAAGCTTTGGCAGTGCTCCACTCTCGTTTAATCGTCGCCGGCGAGAGCCCCAAGACTTCGGCAGTCTCCTCGATCGTCAAGCCGCCGAAGAACTTCATCTCCACGATTCTGCTTTGCTGCGGATCGATCTCAGCCAATCGTTTGAGCGCGTCATCAAGGGCAACGACGTCCGCGGCTCGCTGCTGAGAGACGGCCATAGCGTCATCCAGCGCAATCTTATGCGCCCCGCCGCCGCGCTTTGCGTAGGTATGACTCCGTGCATGATCGACCAGGATGCTGCGCATCAACTGTGCGGCAATAGCGAAGAAGTGCGCGCGGTTTTGCCAGTGAACGCCCTTGCGATTGACCAGCCTCATATATGCCTCGTTGACCAGCGCTGTCGTCTGCAACGTGTGACCGGGACGCTCGCGGCTCATGTAATGTCGGGCCAGTTGGCGCAGTTCGCTATAGATCAACGGCATTAACTTGTCGAGCGCCGCCTTGTCGCCGTTACTCCACTGAATGAGCAGTTGCGTGACTTCGTGCGAGTCTTGGGTCATCGCGAGCCTCGGGAATCAAATCGCGAGTCCCGGAGATTCTACCACCTTTCCAGGTTCCCTCTGCCTTTGGGAGAGGGCAAGGGTGAGGGCTTAGCCGAGACAGAAGATAAAACTTAATTCCTTTTCTCTCACGCGTGTGCCTGTCGAGAAAAGGAAATCAATATTGGTTGGGACTCACCGCTAAGCCCTCACACCAACCCTCTCCCAGAGGGAGAGGGATTTTCCCTCGCGTACCCTGGATAAAAAAGATCGACCCGCGTGAGCCAATTCGCGCTGATTTCTCGCTTAAGGAACGAGATCGAAATCCAACTCGAAGGAGAAGAGAGAACCATGACGAACTTGAATTTCAGCCGTAGCCAGTTTCTGAAGGCGATCGCACTTTTCATTGCCGTCGCCGCATTGTGCGTGGGCGTAATGGCCACACGCTGGGGAAGAACCGGCGCTTCAAAGACAGCGGATCGGTTGCAAGAGGACGAAAAGGAAAAAGAGAAGCGCGACGGACGCGAAAGGTTCCTTTTTGTATGGGCCGGAGATCAGGCGCGCACCAATCCGGACTTTCTGGCCGTAGTGAACTTCGATGAAAGCTC
>QHXG01000207.1 GCA_003222845.1 Acidobacteriota bacterium
CACGGTTCAGAGTTCAACCTTTAGGTTGTGGATTTAGAGGAAAAGCAAATCAAACCTGAACTCGAAACTTACCGCGCAGGGAATACCTATATCGCTGTGAGCGCATGCATCCCCTGCTTGGAGTGAGCAAAGCGAATGGCCTTTGCCAGTCGACACACACCCATGTTTTAATCGTCTTCCCCTCGACACAACAGGAACGGAGATACACAATGAAGCGGTTGACCTTATTTCTGTTTTCAGCAATTGCCCTCGCGGTTACGATGGGTCTGACCGCGCGCGCACAAACCCCAACACCGACGCCGCCGACAACACCCGCGCAAGCTGTGACGGCTATGCCAGCCGCGAACCCAGCGGATGTTGCGACGATCGACTCAATGGTCGCCGCGCTTTACGACGTAATTTCCGGCCCGCCTGGAGCCCGCAACTGGGATCGTTTCCGCTCGCTCTTCATTGCCGGCGCGCGCTTGATCCCAACCGGCCGTCGTCAGACGGGTGAAGTAGGATCGCGCGTGCTGTCGCCGGACGATTACGTTCAACGCTCCGCCCCTTTGATCGAGAAGAATGGTTTTTTCGAGCGGGAGATTTCACGACGCACCGAACAATTCGGAAACATCGCCCATATCTTCAGCACCTACGAATCACGACACGCGAAAGACGATGCACAACCGTTCCAGCGCGGCATCAACAGTATTCAGTTGATGAACGATGGCAAGCGCTGGTGGATCGTGACGATCTTCTGGCAGGGTGAAGATGACAAGAACCCGCTGCCGTCAAAATATCTCAGCGGCAAGAACTAAATGTGGAGGAACTATGAGCTTTAGTGAAATGATGCTACCGGAATTCGATCAGGAAATGGCGAACACGCGCAAGACTTTGGAACGCGTTCCCGAAGACAAGCTCGCGTGGAAGCCGCATGTGAAATCAACTTCGCTGGGCGGGCTGGCAACTCACTTGGGCAACATTCCCAGTTGGGTCAAGAACACCTTCGAACAGGACGAATTAGACATCGCGCCTCCGGGCGCTCCGCCTTTTCGTCTCGAAGAGGCAAAGTCACGCAGCGAATTGCTCGCAGCCTTCGACAAGAACGTCGCTGATGCACGAGCCGCATTGAAAAGCGCGAGCGATGAAAAATGGCGGGAACTATGGTCGTTGCTTCACGGTGGCAATAAAATCTTCACGATGCCTCGCGCGGCAGTCATGCGCAGCTTTGTGATGAATCATTTAATTCACCACCGTGCCCAGCTTGGGGTGTACTTGCGTCTGCTGGATGTGCCGGTGCCTTCGATCTATGGGCCGTCGGCGGATGAAGGCGGCTTCTAGCTTTCTCATCTACCCGGCGCGAGCGATTGCATCCGCAATCCGCAAGGCTTCAACCACCGCCTTCACATCATGGACCCTGACGATGTCCGCCCCATTCATCGCCGCAGCGACCGTGCTCGCGATCGTTCCGTAAAGACGTTGGTCCGGGTGCGCATGGTCGAGCAGTTTTGAGATAAAGGACTTTCGCGACGTTCCGATGACGATGGGAAAGTCTGAGAATTCGCGCGACAATTGTCCGAGGTTGGCGATTAATCCTAAATTTTGTTCCGCGGTCTTGTCAAAGCCGATTCCGGGATCGATGGCGATGCTTTGTGACGCAACGCCGCGTCGGCGCGCGGACGAAATGCTTTCGCGCAGACTGTCCATTACTTCCTTCATGATGTTTTTGACCGGAGGTAACTGTTGCATCGTCTTCGGAACTCCACGCGAGTGCATCAGAATGAGTCCCGCCTTTGCGTTTGCGACTTCGTCGGCGATCAGAGGATCGAAACGCAAACCTGAGATATCGTTAACGATCTCCGCGCCCGCTTCCAGCGCCGCGCGCGCGACAGAAGATTTGGTCGTATCGATCGAGATCGGAACAGATGAAATCCCAGCCAGCCGTTCGATCACCGGAATCACCCGCCGCAATTCTTCTTCTTCGGGTGCAAATTCCGAGCCCGGTCTCGTCGATTCGCCGCCAATGTCAATGAGGTCGGCGCCTTCACTGGCCATCTGCTCTGCGTGGGCAACCGCGCGCTCCGGCGAAAAGAAATGCCCACCGTCGCTAAAGCTATCCGGAGTGACGTTGAGGATACCCATGACCAGCGTGCGCTCGCCATAGGGCAAAGACCGTCGTGCGAGTTGCCATTGACGAATCATCGAAAGCAAAAGTAAAAAGGAATAGGATAAAAGTAAAGATCGGAAGGAGCCGCTGCGGATGGAAACACAATCCTGGACCGGCATATCTATCGAGACGGGGTTCTTTCCCCTATCATTCCTTTTGTACCTTTGTACGCCCACGATCGTGATCGACGGCGTCGCCACTCAGCGACCTTGGGGTGTCCATTACTTTCCCACGCAACCCGGAATGCACACGGTGACAATCTTCTTCGGCTATCTCTTTATGGACCAGTGCGGCGCGAATACGATCAATGTGAATGTCGAAAGCGGGCGCGTTAGCAGAATCAAGTTCGAGATGCCGCCATGGCTCTTCTCAAAAGGTTCGATCAGGGAGCTTCCCGCGTACACGCCGCGCTAGCCGGCTGCTTCTAAATTCATGAGCGTCCGGCAAGCTTATTCTGATTGGGCCGCAACCTACGACGTTGATCGAAACCTCACGCGCGATCTCGATCAAGCGGTCACCAGGAATATTTTGGCAAATCTGCACTGCAAGTCCGTCTTGGAACTTGGCTGCGGAACGGGTAAGAATACCGCGCTGCTGGCCGAGATTGGCGAGAGGGTCCGCGCTGTCGATTTTTCGCAGAGCATGATTGAGAGGGCCAAGGACAAATTGCGATTGAATAATGTAAGTTTCGAAGTGGCCGACATTACTGAGCCCTGGCCCTGCGCCAGCGAGTCTTATGACTTAATCGTATGCAATCTGGTGCTTGAACACGTTCGCGATCTCTCTTTCATCTTCGCGGAAGCGTTTCGTGTCCTGGTTACTCAGGGACGATTCTTCCTTTGCGAACTGCATCCCACTCGACAGTACGAGGGTAAGCAAGCGAGTTTCCTACGGAATGGGAAAATGACCGCAATCGAAGCCTTCGTCCATCATCTGACAGATTTCACTGACGCGGCGTATGATTGTGGATTTTCGCTGCAAAGCATGAAGGAATGGTGGCACGAAGAAGATCGGAACAAGCCACCAAGACTGGTTTCATTCATGTTTGAAAAGAGACCCACACAATCTGAACTTGGCCACTGATTAGGATGATGAATGGGTGCGGCCAAACCAGATTCGCTACTTGATAGCGCAACGAGAGAAGTGGCTGACTACTAAACTGAGCGATTGATTTTCGTAGTGCAATACAAGAAGACTTCCGGAGACGAACCAGTTTCACTCAAAATGGCCGCTCCGTAAACATCCGATCAAGTGATTCACCGTCAGCAGCAAGGACCTGGCGTTGCGCTCCATGCGATCCACGGCATCACGTTGCATTGGCTGAAGCGGCGTCTTACGGTCGCGCTTTAGGAATTGGCACAAGCCGATAACCACGTTCAGCGGGGTGCGTAATTCGTGAGTCATTGCCTTGACAAACTCTGTCTCGGCGCGGTCTGCGTGCAACACTCCGTCTTCAAGCCGTACTTGACTATGAGGAATTTCAATTCCGCTGTTCATTTCCGCCTCGTTCAAACGCGCAAGATCTTTCCGGGATAAGAGCCCTTGGCGTCGCATAATCTCTGAAAGATTTATCAATTGATGTGCCAGTTTCGATTAGCTTGGAACGGCTTCTGATACATGTGCCCAGGCTACGTTGAGTAGTCTTAATAGAACACTCAGGCGAGCGATTCCCAGACACTCAACGATTCAAATGAAAGTTGGATCCTAGTGCAGAAGGCGAGTCACGACAGAGTTCAATTGCTCAAAGTCAATCGGCTTGGTCACATAATCGTTGCATCCGGCAGCCAGTGCTTCGTCGCGCGATTGTGGCGAGTCGTGCGCTGAAACCGCAACGATAGGAATCTTCGCCGAAGCTCGGTGCCCGCGAATTCTTCGGGTCGCCGCCAGTCCATCCAGCTTTGGAAGACTCAAATCCATCAGGATAAGCTGTGGCTGTTCTTTCAATGCCATCCTCACTGCTTGTTCACCATCCGTTGCTTCGACGACCCGATAACCGGCCATCTCCAGAAGCCGTCTCATCATGAATCGACTGTCCTCGAAATCTTCTACCAACAGGAAAAGGGTCTTTCGATGTGCCATTGCGATCTGTTGCTCCAATTAGATTCACGCTAGCAGGCGCCGACCGCGCATTACTAGCGTACGCTGATTAACTTTTGCTATCATATCGCATGGAAACGTGACATAAAAAGGTGAACTAATTGAGTTCCATTCGTACACATCTATACCTAGGATGCAACCTTGACAATCGATTGAAGCCATGACACCCGCAAGCGCAAAAGCCGTGGACACCAGCGAACTGGAAGATTTGGGCCGCGCGACTCTGCAAATCGTTCACGATCTAAAGAACCAATTGAACGGAATCAAATTATACGCCACATTTCTGCGGAAGAGATTCGAGAGCGAAGATCGACCCTCGGAAGAACGCGAAATACTGGCGAAACTGATCGACGGCTTGGACCGAGCGGCGCGGCAGATGACGACCCTGGTTCGTTATTCGCGACCGGTCGAACTCCGTCGGCGGCGCGCCAATCTGCGGACGATAGTTCTCGAATCGGCGCTGTCGTCGGAGAGCGAAGCCTCAGGACTGCCGCTGTACGGTGAGTTCGATCTCGACGCCTTATCGGAAGCGTTTCGATTATTGACCGAGCACGCTGTCAGCCACGTTAGTTCGCGAGATCGTAAACAGGTTGCCGTACACGTGAATCGGGGCTTGGCCAATTCGCCCGAAGCGATGATCGAATGGCGCGCCGCTAAGTTCGACAATCGCAGCGATCCGTTCGCTTCGGTTCACAAATATGAATCCGTACACGCCGCGCTGGCTACAAGGATCATCGAGGCACACGGAGGCCGAGTCGAATTTAGCTCAGACGCGATTCGCGCCTGGCTGCCTTTATCTGATTGATTCATCAACCAGCACTATTATTTTTCTACTGTAATCGAATGAATAAAAACAAAGCTCGAGATATTCGCATCCTGGTCATAGATGATGAGCCGATGATGAGCGATTCTTTGCGCCGGCACCTCGAGGAAGAAGGATACGCCATCGACACCGCAGCCACCGGCGCGGAGGCCATAGACTTATTCGACGGCGGCGCGCATCACCTTGTAATTTGCGATTTGCAACTTCCGGACATGGACGGTTTGACGTTGCTGCGGCACATGAAGGACTCAAGACCAACCACCGAAGTCATCGTCATTACCGGTTATGGTTCGGTGCAAACCGCGGTTGAGGCCACTAAAGCCGGCGCGTTCTATTTCGTCGAGAAGCCTTTCGACTTTGAAGAATTGTCGCCGCTGGTCGAGAAGGCTTTGGAGCGCCGCGAATTAATGGCCGAAACGGCAAACATGCGGCGCCAACTTTCCACGCGCGCTGAGTACTTCAACATCATCGGATCGTCAAAGCAGATGCAGACGATCTACGAAACTATCGAGTCGGTGGCTAAGTCTGACGCTAACGTTTTGATCGTGGGCGAATCGGGCACCGGAAAGGAATTGATTGCCAACGCGATTCATTACAATTCGCTGCGCGCCAAGAAACCGTTCATCAAGGTCAATTGCGCGGCGTTGCCGAAGGAACTAATCGAGTCGGAGCTGTTCGGCCATACCAAGGGAGCGTTTACCGGTGCGCACGCGGATAAAGAGGGGCTGGTCCAACACGCTGCCGGCGGATCGTTAATGCTGGACGAAATCGCCGAGATGCCGATAGAACTCCAACCGAAATTGCTGCGCGTGCTGCAAGAACGCACCTGTCGCAAGATCGGTTCAGAGAAAAGTTATCCGGTGGATTTTCGTCTCATTACTTCGACCAACCGATTGCCCGCCGACGCGATTCGCGAGGGGTTGCTGCGCGACGATCTGTTCTATCGCATTTCCACCATCACGATTCATGTGCCGCCATTGCGCGAGCGAATGGAAGACATTCAATTGCTCACCGATCACTTCTTGAAGCTGTACGCCGAGAAATATGATCGGCCAATCGGAGGGGTCTCGCAGTCCGCATACCAGAGGTTGTTTGGGCATCCGTGGCCAGGCAATGTGCGCGAACTGCAAAACGTGATCGAGCGCGCCGTGCTTTTGGCAAAAGGCGATCGCGTCGAGCCGGTCGACTTACCTTTCGATAATGGAAGCGGCGTCACCAATGCCCCGGCTACTTTGGCCTGGGACGTGCCGCCCAACATGACTCTTGAAGATATCGAGAAGTTCGTCATCGAGCGCACGTTACAGCGCACCGGCGGAAACAAACAAAAGGCCGCCAACATGCTTGGTATTTATCGTCCTCGCCTTTACAGTAAGATTAAGAAGTACAAGATTGGCCTGGAAAGCGTCAGTCAAAACTAATCATCGAACAAAGGGGACCCGACCGTGCCTTCTAATCCGAAAGAACGCCGCCAATCTCCCAGACTCAATGCGAATCTGGAAGCTCGCCTGGAATTCAGCGTCTTGATGCGCGACACCGAAACCACCCATAGCGGCGTGCAGCACTTGCGCGCGGTCGCCGGACACACGCAAAACCTTAGTGCGCTGGGACTCGCCGTCGTGCTGCACGCACAGAACATCGATGAGCAGTACCTTTTGGGAGCAGAGGGGTCGATGGCGATTGAGCTCGATTTACCGAACGGCCTCTCGATCGAGATCCAAGCCACGCCCGTCCGCTATCAAAAGCTTGATGAAGGATATTTGATTGGCGCGCGCATCAGCAAAATGGCGGACCGCGATCGAGAACTGTACCTGGAATATCTCGGTGAGCTAGCGGAGGGTTAGTTTCCCCTCTCCCTTTGGGAGAGGGTTACGGTGAGGGCGCGCAGCGTAGGTCTGGGAAGAAAAGGAAACCACCTTTGCTGTGCTCGTTAATCCCTCACCCCCAGCCCCCTCCATTTTGGAAAGCGAGCTATCAGACAATCTCGTAGGTTGCGACGCTAGTCGGCGTCTCAAAACAACGCACCTTGTAAATCTGCACTCGATCGTCATCGATCCTGGAGGCCAACCTCTCAAGCACAAACCGCGCGACGTTCTCTGCCGAAGGATTCTGCTCTTCTACAAAGGGCTCTAACTCGTTCAAATTCTTGTGATCGAGATAAGTCACCAAATCATCCGCCGCTTCCTTTAATTCGACAAAGTCAACCAACAATCCGATATTGTTAAGTTCTCTCCCGCGCGCGTAGATTTCGATCTTGTAATTGTGGCCGTGCAGGTTCTCGCACTTCCCCTTATAGCCGCGCAGTTGATGCGCACTGGAAAAGTTTCGCTCGATCATGACTTCAAATTGTCCGGGCATCGGTAATAGTTTCACGTTTCAGGTTTAAAGTTTCAAGTTGGGACGGATATTCGCCGGCGACGACGCGTCTACGAACTTGAAACCTGAAACTTGAGACTTGAAACCTGAAAATAGACTTGAGTCAAATCTATTCCTATAAATCAAAGACCTATTCACGCTGTTCGGAATTGTAAGCTCGAAGAGCAAGAGGCAAAAGCTGAAAATAAACGTTAACGACGATTCTCTGCACCCTCCAACTTCTCGACATCGGCAAGGTCTTGCAAGCGGCCGGCGGCTTTCTTGTTCCTGATTAAATGCCGGCGAGAAATCACAAAGGCAGGCACGCCCGCAAAACCGGTTTGCAAACGATCGGGCCACGCGTCCTCGAAATCAACGCCATCAATCTCTGTGATGACATCGATGCGTAACGGGGGCATTCCGATCTGAAAGATCGTTCCTGTCTGACTAAGGTCTTCGATTGAGAGATCACCCAGTGGTGCCCCGAAATCGGTAAGCGCGCTTAACACTCGCTGAGCATTCTCTCGATCCGGTCGAACCCACACATCCAAATCCTTCGTCGCGCGTACGTGACCGTACGCCGCGAGAGCATGCGCGCCTACGATCAGGTACTCAACGTTGCCGGCGTTGAAGGCAAGTAACAGTTCTTTGAAGTCTGGGTTCACCGGCTGGTTGTTCGTTCCAGGCTAAGCAGAGCTCGGTCAGCATCCATACTGCTTCGATCCGCTCCTCGGGAGAAGTGCCGATCCATTTGTCATCTGGAGGCTCGGACCGTCCGTCGCGAATAACTCTGACAGTCATTTCTTCGCGCCGCGAAGGTTCAAACATGACTTAATTATAGCATGCGCCAAGTGTGTCAGGTTGATAACTTCAAGACGAGATCTCCTGTCAAGGACATTGATCACTCTGATGCTTGAGCAAAGCTTCGCGCGCTGAACACACTCGCCAGGTCATCGATGTCTGAGGTGATCCGACATGGCGGCAGACTCTGCAAAAATGTTTGCCCGTACATCTTCGTCCGCAGGCGGGGATCGAGAACCGCCAGGACGCCGCGATCCGTGGTGCTGCGAATCAGGCGACCGAGTCCTTGCTTCAGACTAATGATGGCTTGCGGCACGCTGTATTCGAAAAAACTCGAGCCGCCTTGTTCTTCAATGTGACGCTGTCGAGCCGCGACGATTGGATCGCTCGGAACTGCAAACGGCAGCTTGTCGATGATCACGCACGAGAGTTGCTCGCCGCGCACGTCAACTCCTTGCCAGAAACTCGCGGTCGCGAACAACACCGCGTTCGGCGTCGAACGAAACTTCTTCAGTAACGCGCTCTTTGAAGTGCTGCCCTGCAAAAAAGATGGATAGTCAATCTGCGGCGCCACGCGCTCGTAAAGCTGATTCATTCCCGCAAAACTCGTCGATAACACAAAGGCGCGACCTTCGGTAGCATTCACAATCCTGATTACTTCATCAGCGGCCGCGCGCGCCCATTGTGGCGAACGGGGGTCGGGCATCTGCGGCGGCAGATAGAGCACCGCCGAAATCGAAGATTGATTCGGCGATCATTTCTTCGGCTTCATCAAGTCCGAGCCGTTCGCGAATGAATCGAAAGTTGCCGGCGCTGGACAGGGTCGCGGAAGTGAGAATCACTGTCGGCACTTTCTCGAACAGCTTGTCTTGCAGCAGCCCCGAGACATCTATCGGCGAGCCGCGCAGGAAGACTCCCCGTCCCCGGCGCTCCAGCCAATA
The DNA here is from genome assembly GCA_003222845.1 of Acidobacteriota bacterium. Classification (GTDB taxonomy): domain Bacteria; phylum Acidobacteriota; class Blastocatellia; order Pyrinomonadales; family Pyrinomonadaceae; genus UBA11740. The sequence goes on from QHXG01000207.1 coordinate 9,161, forward strand.
GACAAAGCTCTGGTCATCGCCCTTGATGATAAAGTTGAGATCGAAACGAAGTTGTCGCGTCCGTCTGATGATGTTCTCAGCATCCGCAGGCGCATCTTTCAATGCGTCCAGCATCGTTTCCAAACGATTGAGCGCGTTGTCGAGCGCTTGATACGGAGCGCCGACATCCTGTCGGCGGTTCGCAGGCATCCCTGCCTGCTGTTCTTCGTCCTTGTCCGACAAACTTAAGTTTATCGATTTGGGCCGGTCGCTACCGCTCGCGGTTCTGTAACCAGATATCAGTGCAAACCTTCCTTCCAACCCACGCCCTTCACGAAGCGAAATCCAAAACATATCCGCGAATCGCTGAATCCGAGCGCTGACTCGGGTCAATTCCCTTTCCGCTTCGCGATTTTCAAATTTCAAGAAGCCCACATCGCGCAGCAGATCGTCAATCTGATAATTCGAAACCTGAACGCCAAAATATTCCGACGCTATGTCTTCAATCTGATGCGCCTCGTCCAGAATCACTGCGGCATAATCCGGCAGCACCGCGCCGTATGCTCCATTTCGCAGTGCCAGATCGGCGAAGAATAGATGATGATTGACAACCACGATGTCCGCGTCGAGCGCGCGCTGCCGCATTCGGGTGATGAAACATGGATCGAAGTCCGGACACTTCTGTCCGAGGCAAGTATCCGAACGCGCATCGATGTGTCGCCAGAAAGGAAGATTCTCAGGCAGATTTGAAAGCTCCGCGCGATCGCCGGTTTCGGTCTTCGTCATCCACCGAACAACTTCATCAAACTGATCGATCTGATCGAGCCCTTCGAGCACCGGCATGCTTTCCGCCCGCTTGATCCGATGCAGGCAAGCATAATTGTTTCGCCCCTTCATCACCGCCGCGCGAAATGTTTTCGGCAGCACCTCTTGTAGAAACGGGAGGTCTTTGTCCATCAGTTGCTCTTGCAGATTTTTCGTTCCCGTCGAGACCACCACGCGAGCCCCGCTGCCACACGCCGCCGCTATTGCGGGCACCAGATACGCGAGCGTCTTGCCCGTGCCGGTCCCCGCTTCGACGATCAGATGATGCTTTTGTTCGAAGGCACGAAGCACCGCCGTAGCCATTTCAATCTGGCCAGGCCGATGCTCGTATTCGGGATGTGCTTTGGCGATTACGCCTTCAGGACCAAAGACTGTTTTCATTGCTAGGAAATATTATCCGCAGATTACGCCGATTACGCCGATGCTGAAAATCGCTTCACGTTGGCATCTTACGCCAATCGCACCTTATTCCATAATCAGCGAAATCTGCGAAATCTGCGGATTGATTTCTTAGAAAGTGACTCGCGAATGGCGACGCAAATAGTCGGTGATTGAGTCCATGAAGACCGCGCCAAAGTCCTTCAGTTTGCGCTCACCAACACCGCTGATACGGGCAAACTCGCTTTCATTCGTCGGATAATAGCGCGCCATCTGTCGGAGCGAAACATCCGAGAAAACGATATAAGAGGGCACGCCACGCTCGTCCGCGAGCCTTTTGCGCAAACGGCGTAGGCGCTCGAACAGCTCTTCGTCGCAGACAATCGCGCCCACACCACCGGCGCGACTTTCTCCCACGCGATGTTTCTCTTTCCGTCTATCTCGCTTCGGGGCAATCGGCTTCGTCAGGTGGATTTGCTGGCGCTGCTTGAGCGTCCGCCAACCTACTTCAGTCACCTGCAGCACATTGAACTTTTCCGTGAGCTGATTGACGTAACCGAGACGAATCAATTCGCGGCCAATCAATCGCCACTCGTTCTGACTGTGCTCTTTGCCGATGCCATATGTTGAGACGGCATGATGATCCCACTTACGCACCTTCTCGCTCTCCGCGCCGGTCAGCACCTCCGCGATTTGATTGATGCCAAAATCAAAGCCGCTCTTTTCCCGCAAACGGTAAACGCATGAAAGAAACTTTTGCGCCTCAATCGTGCCGTCATACGTCTCGCGCGGCGTCATGCAGTTATCACAAGCTCCGCAGTTCGCTTCCCGAAACACTTCGCCGAAGTAGCGTAGCAGCGCCGCGCGTCGACATTCGGCGCTCTCGGCCAACTCAACCATCCGGCGAAGCTGCTGTCTGGCAATCTTTCGTTCGTGCTCATTTGAGATTTCATCGATGAACTTCGAATACTTAACGGCGTCGCCGGCACTAAACAGCAATAGACACTCGCTGGGTAATCCATCGCGACCCGCGCGCCCCGTCTCCTGGTAATAGCCCTCGATGTTCTTCGGCATATCGTAATGAACGATAAAACGTACGTTTGGCTTATTGATGCCCATGCCAAAAGCAATGGTCGCACAAATCACGCGCGCTTCGTCGCGGATGAACAGTTCCTGATTGGTCGTGCGCGTCTTGGCATCGAGACCCGCGTGATAAGGTTCGGCTTTGATTCCATCTGCATTCAAGCGCGCCGCCACACTTTCCGCGCTGTTGCGACTCTGGCAGTAAACGATGCCGCTATCGCCTGGGTGGCCCTCGACGAAACTCAGAAGCTGTTTGTACGAACTGTCTTTCGCCAGCACGCGATAGGTGAGGTTCGGCCGATTGAAACTCGCGACGTAACAACCCGGATTACGCAGACAAAGCTGCTTCACGATGTCCAAGCGCACTCGTTCCGTCGCAGTCGCGGTGAGCGCCATCATTGGAACATGCGGAAAGAGTTCACGAAGCTGCGCCAGCTGCCGATACTCAGGCCGAAAGTCATGGCCCCACTCGCTGATGCAATGCGCTTCGTCGATCGCGATCAAATTGATCTTCCACTCTTTCAAGTTAGCAAGAAAGCCGGGCAGCATTGCCCGCTCCGGCGCCACATACAAGAGTCGATATTTACCATTGCGCAAGCCCAGCATCCGCTCCGCAGTTTCATTCGCCTTCAGTGTGGAATTGAGAAACGTCGCCGCAATCCCGCTGGCCTGAAGTGCGTCCACCTGATCCTTCATCAACGAAATTAACGGCGACACCACCACCGTCAATCCATCTCGCGCCAATGCCGGCAACTGAAAGCACAGCGACTTCCCGCCACCACTTCCCGCCACCGGTCGGCAACAACGCAAACACATCACGCCCAGCCAACGCATCGCGAATGATCTCTTCCTGCAACGGCCGAAAGGAATCGAAACCGAAGGATTGTTTTAGTAGAGGCAGGAGTGATGAAGAATCGTACATTTCCATTTCATAATCCGCAGATTTCGCAGATTACGCCGATTTAAGAAACTATCAAATCGACATGAAGACCTTCAGTTTTCATCTGCGAAATATGCGAAATCTGCGGATTGAACCTATTCCGCGGCTGTTGCTCGTGTCGTCTTACGCAACCTCTTCGCATACAACGGAAATCTCTCGGCCAGCTCTCGCACCCCTAACTGCACTTTACGTCGCGTCGGTTCGGATTCAGGTTCTCGGACGACCTCGGCGATCAGTCTTCCGATCTCGCGCATCTCGGGTTCTCTCATTCCGCGCGTCGTGACGGCTGGCGTGCCGATACGCAGACCCGAAGCAATGAAGGGTTTGTTTTGATCGAAAGGAATCGTGTTTTTATTTACCGTGATGTTGGCGGCTTCGAGAGCTTTTTCGGCGGCCTTGCCGGTGATGCCGTTACCATCCATCCAAACATCGACCAGCATCAGGTGATTGTCTGTGCCCCCGGAAACCAGACGCAGCCCTTGTGCCTGC
>QHXG01000208.1 GCA_003222845.1 Acidobacteriota bacterium
AAGTTTCTCTTCACTGGCGATCATCTGGCCTGGTCGCCCAATCGCGAAACGCTGATGGCTTTTCGGAGCGTCTGCTGGTATTCGTGGGAGGCGCAAAACCGTTCGATGGAGAGACTTCTGCATTATGAGTTCGAATGGGTTCTGCCGGGTCATGGGCGGATACATCACGACAACCGCGAAAACATGCGCGCGCACCTTGAGCGCTGTATTGAATGGATGAAAACGCGCTAATATGCTCATCCGATTTTCGAGGAGGAGAAATGAAACGAGTTCGAAAATTAGTCTGTGTGGCGATGCCGCTCCTTTTTGTTGCCGGCGCTCTGGGCCAGCCAAACTTCAAACACTTTGAGAAAGACGGTCTTTCATTTGATTATCCCTGGGGCTGGCAAGTCAGCGATCAGAGTACGGGACAGATGCAATACATTCAGATGGCGCGCGACGGCTACGCAGAGATCCGCAGTCGCGCTCCGCGTGAGTGGTTGAAGACTCCTGAAAAGGAGGCTACCGCAAAGAAACTAATTCAGGACCAATACATCGACAGTTTTGTATCGCAGGTCGAACAGGCCGGCATGCGTCCCAAGCGCTCAGTGACCACCTCACAGATTTCCGGCGGCGATGCGGAAGGCGCGCGCTTGCGTGCCGTGATGGATGGCGAGCCCGGTGGTATGGATTCTTACTTTCGAATTATCTCGGCCAGATTCGTGCAAATGTCGATCATTGGTTCCGACAAAGAAATTGCGAATTCGACGCCGGCGTGGGACATGATTCGCAACAGCCTGAAAGTCGAGCCGCCACCACAGCCAAAAGCGACTCCGACGCCGAAAGGAAAACCTTAAACTTGGAGCAGAAACCGTGATCATCGGACTTCCGAAAGAAATCAAAGACAACGAGTATCGCGTGGGCCTGACGCCTGCCGGCGTGCGCGCGTTGACTGATGCCGGCCACCGCGTGCTGGTCGAACACAGTGCCGGAGAAGGATCGGGCTTTGAAGATTCTTTGTACCAGAGGGCCGGCGCCACGCTGGTTAATTCCGCGGACGACGTTTGGGATGAAGCTGAGATGATCGTCAAAGTGAAAGAACCAATCGCCCCTGAATATCCACGGATGCGCGAAGGACAATTGCTCTTCACTTATCTCCATTTGGCTCCCGACCATCAACTGACGGAAGCACTGCTGAAACGGAAAGTCACGGGCGTGGCCTACGAAACAATCACCGATCGACGCGGAACCTTGCCGTTGCTAACGCCGATGTCGGAAGTTGCCGGACGCATGGCGATTCAGGTTGGCGCGCACTATCTGGAAAAGATGAGTGGCGGTCGCGGCATCTTGCTGGGCGGTGTGCCCGGCGTGCCCGCGGCGCGGGTGGTAATCATCGGCGGCGGCGTGGTCGGAACCAACGCCGCAAAGATTGCCGTGGGCATGGGCGCGGACGTTACGATCATCGATAACAATCTCGATCGTCTGCGCGAGCTTGATGACATCTTTCTTTCGAAAATTTCGACGTTGGCATCGAGCGCCTACATGATTCACGATGCAGTCTCCCAAGCCGATCTAATTATCGGCGCCGTCCTCGTGCCGGGCGCGTCGGCGCCGCGGCTCGTCACTCGCAACATGCTCAAAGACGTAGCCGACGGCGCCGTCGTCGTTGACGTCGCGGTTGATCAAGGGGGATGCGTTGAAACTACGCATCCCACGACGCATTCCGATCCGACCTATTACGTCGAAGGCGTTTTGCATTACTGCGTCGCCAACATGCCGGGCGCAGTACCTCGCACTTCGACCTTCGCCTTGACGAATGCAACGCTGCCTTACGCTTTGAAACTGGCGAACAAGGGTTTTCAGGAAGCCGTGAAGAGCGATTCAGGTTTGGCGGCGGGAGTAAATACCTACGCGGGGAAGTTGACCTACGAAGCAGTCGCGTTGTCGCAAGGACGAGAGTACGCCGCGCTCGATCAATTGCTTTCTTAATGGGTTGCTACTAAAGCTTGCGCATGGTCCCCTCGTTCCTGAGCCGTCTCTCTAAACTTCCTGACGCTGACCCAGCATGTAACAGAGCCCGTCAGGCGCCACGACAAAAAACACGCGAAAAGAAGCGTCGCCAAATTGATCAATTCGGAAGTCAGAATCAGCCGGCGGCTTGCCGGTAATTTCCGCGAATGCCGCTTCGACGTTGTCGACTTCAAAGAAACAACCTTCTTGTGTCGGGTCGCCGCCGTTTTCAGCGAGACCGATTCGAATTGCGTCCCGCGTGAGAACGACTGACTTGTACGGCTCGCCACTTCGTGCCGCCACGCGGAACCCGAACGTCTTTTCATAATATGGAATCGCCGCATCGACGTCCTTCACGGGGAGATTCATCGCATCGTCAGCGTACGGCGCCGCGCGCTTGTATACCGCTTTCATCGGAGCCTCCTCCTCGTCTTGTCTCTTAGGCTTGGTAGTCTCGGAAACCAGCGAGATACCGAAGCACAGTAGACTTCGTACGATTTACCGAATCTCTTTCTCAAAGTCGGCTCTTCGTAGAAGACGACCCAAAGGTGCAAAAACAATATCGCGAGGGCCGTGTAAATGACCAGCGCTGAATTCTGCAACAAGATAGCTTCTCCGACCAGCACGATGATTATGAATACGTAAATCGGATTTCTTACATACCGGAATGGCCCCTTGACCACAAGTTCTTTCGGCGGGTCAAAAGGTGCCGGCGTTCCCTTGCCGACAAACGTAAAGGTCCACACACTCCAGGCATAAATCAATGCGCCAAAGAAGATCAGCACCAAACCGAAGAGACGGAACGCGGGCGGTCTTGCAGAAGGAGACGCGCCGGTCAACGCGAGCAACAGGTAGGGAATGACGACCGTCACTGTGCCGCCAACAACTATTGACCAGATCAGAGTCTTAATTCCGATTGTAATCGGTCTTGTTTCTCCTTGCAGTTAATGTCGGGAAGGTGATCAGATTTCCATTAGATCTTTTCCGACGATGATTCGGCCTTTGAAATATTTGCGCACTCCCTCCGACCATTGCTCATCGGTGATCGATGGATCGTCGCCAGGAACAAAATGAGACAGTACCAATGTCTTCACTTCTGCTTGCGCAGCGATTTTGCCAACATCCTCGGTCACCGTATGGGCGGCCATCAGGTGTTCGCGCAGCCGCTGTTTTCCGCCTTCCTGCTGAATCAACTTTTCGATCGCCGGCAGGTACATCACTTCATGTACGAGCACGTCCGCGCCTTTGGCGAACTCGGCCAACTCAGGCGCGTAAGCCGTGTCGCCGGAAATCACAATCGAGCGGTCCTGCGCGTCAAAACGGTATGCATACGACTGGGTGATCGGTGGATGGCGCACGCGGCAACTCGTGACCTTCACGTCCTCGTTACGCATCACGACGCCCGGCTTGTCGAATTCATGCACCGTAACCAGCTTGCGCAAGTCCAGTTGACCTTCGTCCACGATGCGGGTGTCGATGTCGAATTTCTGGTATGCAAAAAAATCCTGCGTGAGCTTTTGCAGCCCCGTGGGTCCATAAGCATCAACATGAATCGGCCGGCCAGTAACCCACGCGTTATAGACCAATGGGCCGTACTCGAGATTGTGATCCGAATGGTGATGAGTAATGAAAATGTAGCGTAAACGGTTCAGCGAAACGCCCGCAGAGATCAGTTGCCGCGAGACACCGTATCCGCAATCGACCACGTACGAAATATCGTTGATTAGAATCAGGGTGGAAGGATTGCTTCGGCCCGACTTGCCGACGCTGGGCCCGCCTTTTGTGCCGAGGAGAATGATTCGCGTCCCTTTCCTTTGCTGAGCAGTTAGATAAGGAAAAGCACAATACGAAATCGCGAAACTTCCGATCTCGCCCAGAAACTGCCTGCGACTATGTTGCATTGCTTGCGTAAACCTTTCGTCTCGAAAAAGTCTGACGCAGCCAATTGCAGTTCGTCAACCTTTCGATGCTGCTGCTGTAGCCTGTACAGGAAAACGTTCAACCCGCTAACATGAGTATCCCTATGAAGCGATCCAATCTAGTTGCGATAGGTCTGCGAGCAAAGACCGCTCGTGCAATAGCGGTAGTGTTGGGTGGTTCGATCGATTCGCCAGTCGTTGCGACCAAGACTGAATTCAAACTCGCTGACCCAAAGATTCCCGCAACCGCTCAGCCCTACCATGAGGTAATGGATCTCCCTTGGGAAGAGTCTCAGATCGCCGTGAGAACTTCGGCGGCCCAAATTGAATCGATAGCCCGAACTGCCCTGGCACAACTGATCGAGGAACTGCGAAAAGAGGGAATGAGAATTTCAGGCGTAGGCATTGTCGGCGCGAAAGATCGGGATCTCGCGCGAATTGGCAACGCGCACATCCGCGCGCACGCAGCCGAAGGGGTTTTATTCCGGCGAGTTTTGGATTTGGCCGCGGACGCAAATGGCCTGAGAAGAGAAACATTTCCGGATCGAGAGTTCGATCAAATTACCAAAACTAGAGTCGGAAGTGAGCTTGCCGCCCTAAGACGAAGAGTGAGCGACTTGGGCCGAACGCTCACGCCTCCGTGGCGGGCCGACGAGAAACAAGCTGCGACTGCTGCATGGTTAGTTCTGCATTTTCCCGGTTGAGTTTGCCGTCCCGCCTTCAGAAGGAACCGTCTTAGTCTTAGAGTGATTGCCGCCTAAAGGCGCTGCTCCAAACCTCAACCAGTGCGCCAAAAAATTGTCGGTAAGCAGGTCTCTTATGCCCTCTCCCTCTGGGAGAGGGCGTTTAGAAGAGGGTGACTTGGCCTTGACTACCGACAAATTTTTCGCGCGCTGGGCCTCAACCTGACATTCGTCGGCGAAAGCTCTATAATTAAATCATTCGATTCCCCTGAAACGCCTGGGTGAGTTTGTAATGAAGGAATCCTTATGTCCGGCGAATCTTTTAACCGTTACTTTCGTTTAATCCACAGCGAACGCCAAAGGCGGCCTTCGGGGCGTTTGTGGTGTCCCGCCGCTGATGTGTATAGCACGCGCGACGGCTGGATCGTGAAAGTCGATCTCGCCGGCATTCGGCCCGAGGACATCGAGATCAATGTCGAGGGTCCTTTCCTGTGCGTTCGCGGCCGCCGCCGTGACGACGTTTGCGGCGAAGGCATCTCTCACTATCACCTGGAAATTACCTACAGTCGTTTCGAAAAGACAATCCGGTTTCCCCGTTCAATCGAGCGGGTTTCGATTGAACGCGACTATCACGACGGTCTGTTGGTGTTGCGCCTGCACGAGGAAGAAACGAAAGGTCAGGCGCGCGCCGCGATTCTGAAATAACTTAATTAACTGAACCTTTTTTGTGAGATTCGATGGCTGACGAAACTACAAATCCCGAAACGCCGGTGACGACCCAGAAACGCGAAGGCCAGCCGTTTGAGATTCCGGTGCTGCCCTTGCAAAACACAACTCTGTTTCCTGACACAATGGTGCCGTTGGCGGTGGGACGGCCCGCCTCGATTGCGGCAGTGGAAGCCGCGCTCGCCAGCGAAGAGAAACTGATTGGCTGCATTAGTGTGCGGCCGGAGAAAACTGCCGACGAAGACACCAAGCCGGCGGATCTGTTTGAAGTCGGCACCCTGGTGATGATCAAGCGCATGGAGCGCGTCGAAGACACGCTGCATTTGATCGTTCAGGGAACGGATCGAATTCGGGTGCAGCAGTGGGTGCAGGAAGAACCTTTCATGCGGGCGCGGGTGCAGATTCCTCCCGAACTGGAGGTCGGGAATAAAGAAGAAGTCGAGGCGACCAAGCGCAACGTGCAATCGCTTATTCAGCAGGCGCTTGCTTATCTGCCGCAGGTCCCGCCTGAAGTGCGGCTCATTGTGCTGGGCGCGGATGATCCCGCGCGGCTGGCGTATTTTCTGGGCTCGATTCTCAGTCTCGGAGTTGAGAAAGAGCAGCAGATGCTTGAGGCCAACACGGTGGATGAGCTGATGCACTTGGCCCACGAGTTTCTCGCGCGTGAGGTCGAAATTATCCGTCTCCGCTCCAAGATTGCCACCGAAGCACAGACTGAGATGGACAAGGCCCAACGCGAATACGTTTTGCGCCAGCAGATGAAGGCGATTCAGAAAGAGTTGGGCGAAGGCGAAGGTGGCGAAGCGGCTGAAGCCGAACAGTTGCGCGAGCGTCTGGCGAAGGCCGATTTGCCCGATGAGGTGCGCAAGGAAGCCGAGCGCGAGTTGGGCCGCATGGAAAAGTTACCGGCGATGGCGCCCGATTATCATGTTATTCGCACGTATCTGGATTTTATACTCGAATTGCCGTGGCGTAAGTCTTCCGAGGACCGTTTGGATTTGATGGAAGCTCGTAAGGTTTTGGATGAAGATCACTACGGACTCGAAGATGTGAAGGAACGGATTCTCGAATTTCTGGCGGTCAGAAAACTTCGCCCCGATTCCAAGAGTCCGATACTTTGCTTCGTGGGCGCGCCCGGAGTCGGCAAGACCAGCCTGGGCCGTTCGATTGGGCGCGCGATGGGCCGCAAGTTCGGCCGTCTGAGTTTGGGTGGCATTCGCGACGAAGCCGAACTACGCGGCCATCGGCGAACTTACGTGGGCGCGATGCCTGGCCGCATCATTCAAGAGATTCGCCGCGCGGGCGTGAATAATCCGGTGATGATGCTGGACGAGATTGACAAGTTGGGCGCGGATTATCGCGGCGATCCGGCGGCTGCGCTTCTCGAAATTCTCGATCCGGAACAGAACAACACTTTCACCGATCACTATCTCGATCTGCCCTTCGATCTTTCGAAGGTTTTTTTCATCGGCACCGCGAATCAACTCGGACCTATTCCACCGCCGCTGCGCGATCGTATGGAGGTGATCCAGCTTGCCGGTTACAGCGATCGCGAGAAGCTGCAAATTGCGAAGCAATATCTGGCCCCACGGCAAATCCGCGAGAACGGACTGACGGCCGAGCACATCGAGATCACCGACGACGCGATCAAGCTAATCGCCGCGCGCTACACGCGCGAAGCCGGCGTGCGCCAACTAGAGCGAAACCTGGGCCGTGTGGCCCGCAAAGTTGCGCTGAAGATCGCGCAGGGACAAACCCAGAAAGTTATCATCGATGAACCCGCGATTAAGCAATATCTCGGCGGCCCCAAGTTCTATCCCGAAGAAGCGCGCAAGGAATTGCCGGCGGGCGTCGCTACCGGCATGGCCTGGACCGAAATGGGGGGCGAGATTTTGTTCATCGAAGCCAGCCTGCTTCCAGGCGGAAAAGGATTTACGATCACCGGTCAGCTTGGCGACGTGATGCAGGAATCGGCGCGGGCGGCGCAATCGTATCTATGGTCACACGCCGAGGAATTCGGCATTAGTCCCGAGATGTTCAAAGAGTACGGCGTGCACCTGCACGTTCCCGCGGGCGCGATTCGGAAAGATGGACCATCGGCCGGCGTAACGATCACGGCAGCGCTGGCTTCGCTTTACACCGGCCGGCGCGTGCGGCCCGATACCGCCATGACTGGAGAGATCACCCTGTCAGGTTTGGTCTTTCCCGTTGGCGGCATCAAGGAGAAAATCCTCGCCGCTCATCGCGCCGGCATTCATCGAATAATTCTGCCGGCCCGCAATCAATCTGATTTGGAAGAAGTGCCCGCAGATGTGCGTAGTGAGCTGGAGACCGTTATGGTCCAACGCATCAATGAAGTAGTCGACGCCGCCCTCGAAAGATTCGTAGCGAATCCGCCGCCACCGCTCCCGCCAATGACCGATCGCGCCCGGCCTCATGAACCGGAACCTGAGCCGCTTATGGCGAAGCCGCGATAACATCACAGACTCTTTGTTGATAACTCATCAAGGACCTTTAGGGCCTATTCGACGTATTGGTCCTATTTGAACCACATTTACGGAACCAGAAGCCGTTTTCCTGAGTTAAAATCTACATGCTGTTCTCTCCCGTGCTCTCCGTCATCCTTGAATAGAGAAGGAAGGATTTAGCCATGAGTCTGAGTCGCTCGTTATCTCTGGCGCTCTTGATGATCGCCACTTCGTTTGGTTCCGTCCGCGCGCAGAGACGTTGGGATCAGCGGTTGCCGCCGCCGCGAGACCTCCAATTCTACGAGCCCAGGAACCGGCTCGAAGAATTAGAGAGCCTGGTAGAAACCGTCCTGATCAAGGGACGTACTTATGTCGGAACCTTGAGAGTGCAGAGTGGCTCGGCGCGAGTCGAAGCAACTGAAATTCGCGACACGCGCAAATCTATGCGCGCGACCGGTGTCGTAATCACTTTCATTGCCAATGACGCAAGCGCCGTGTCGCCCGAAGTCCGATCCGCGATTGACTACGAAGAGATCGATCCGCTGGTCAAAGCATTGGATATGATGGTGAAGGCGGACGACTCGATTACGAAGCTCACTCACTTTGAGATTCGCTATCGCACGCATGGCGATTTCGAGGCGATGATCGTCAAACAAATCAGTGGCAGCGTCATTGTATCCGTCGAAGGTGGTTTCTTTGAGCGAACGCGCTTCTTTCTGACGCCGGACGATTTGACGAAACTTCGTTGGCTGATCGCTCAGGCGAAGGAAAAGCTGGACGAGATCAAGTGATCAATTTCTCTGCGCGGATATTTTTTGTAGTCATCACTTTTTCTTCGTTTGCGGCGAACTGCTCGCTTTGCCTTCGGAGCTAATTGCATGCTTCAGCGTGATCGAAAGTTGCCGGGCGCGCCGCATGCAAGTCAGGGAAGTCCTGTCGGTCGCCTAGTTGCTGAAGCTAAAGCTTGACCCTGCGCTGAAAGCACTGTCTGCTGCTATTAATTCCCTCCGGAAGAGACGGCGAGGTCGCGTATCTGAGTTGAGAAATCGTGGTTGGCCGATTAGGCGATAATACTGGCGGAGATGACAGGATTCGAACCTGTGAAGGGCTTTTGACCCTTAACGGTTTAGCAAACCGCCGCCTTCAGCCACTCGGCCACATCTCCGCGACGATGTCGAAAAGTTATTCTAAGCGCAGAGGGCGCAAAGTCAAGGGAGACGTGGAGCAAACCCTCCGAACAAATCCACGGATATCCTGCGAATTGATTGATCGATGATACAATCCGCCGCCAATGACTCGGTGTCCCAAATGCCAGAAAGAGATTGACCAGCACGCGCCTTCCTGTCCGTCCTGCGGCCTGTCGTTCGATGACGCAACTCGTCAACTCGATTCAAGAGAATCTCCGAGGAAAGACT
>QHXG01000209.1 GCA_003222845.1 Acidobacteriota bacterium
CAAGGCGCCGGAAGAGAAGGCGCGCGGGATCACGATCGCGACGGCGCACGTGGAGTACGAGACCAAGAACCGGCACTACGCGCACGTGGATTGTCCCGGGCACGCCGACTATGTGAAGAACATGATCACGGGGGCGGCGCAGATGGATGGGGCGATTCTGGTGGTGGCGGCGACTGATGGACCGATGCCGCAGACGCGGGAGCACATTCTGTTGGCGCGTCAGGTGGGGGTGCCGGCGATGGTGGTTTGTTTGAATAAAGTGGATGCGGTGGACGATCCTGAACTGCTGGAACTGGTGGAATTGGAAGTGCGCGAGCTGCTGTCGCAGTATGAATTTCCGGGCGACGATATTCCGGTGGTGAAGTGCTCGGCCTTGAAAGCACTGGAAGGGGACGAGGAGTGGGAGAAGGGTGTTTTGGAGTTGATGGATGCAGTTGATGCTTACATTCCGACGCCGCAGCGCGATATTGAGAAGCCGTTTTTGATGCCGGTGGAAGATATCTTCACGATTCAGGGGCGGGGCACGGTGGCGACGGGCAGAGTGGAGCGCGGCAAAGTGAAAGTAAACGAAGCGGTGGAAGTTGTGGGGATTCGGCCGACCCTGAAGACGGTGGTGACGGGGGTGGAGATGTTCCGCAAGCTTTTGGATGAAGGGGTGGCCGGCGATAACGTGGGTTTGCTTTTGAGAGGCGTGGACCGGAAGGACATCGAGCGCGGGCAGGTGGTTTCAAAGCCCGGGAGCATCACGCCGCACACGAAGTTCAAGGCGGAAGCGTATGTGCTGACAAAGGAAGAAGGCGGGCGGCACACGCCATTTTTCACTGGCTACCGGCCGCAGTTTTACTTTCGGACGACGGACGTGACTGGGGTGGCGCACCTGCCGCAGGGAGTAGAGATGGTGATGCCGGGCGACAACGTGACGATGGACATCGAGCTGATCGCGCCGATTGCAATGGAGAAGGGTTTGCGGTTCGCGATTCGCGAGGGTGGCCGAACAGTGGGCGCCGGTACGGTTTCAGAGGTGGTCGAATAGCATCATTGCCGATTTCCAATTACCGATTGCCGATTGGAAAGACAAGGTGACTGGTCGCACATCAAATTGGAAATAGGCAATCGGAAATCGGAAATAACTTATGCCGAGAGATAACATTGTGTTGCAGTGCGGCGAATGCAAGAGCCGCAACTACGTTACGACAAAGAACAAGAAGACCACGACTGATCGTCTGGAGTTTAGTAAGTTCTGCCGCCGTTGCCGCAAGCACACAAGTCACAAAGAAACGAAGTGAAGGCATTGCCGATTGCCAATTTTCGATTGCCGATTTGGCATTAGATGGTTATTCAATCGGCAATCGGCAATCGCAAATCGGCAATGCCAAAGGGGTATAGTGTCAACGGTTAGCACGTCGGTCTCCAAAACCGAAAGTCCGGGTTCGAATCCTGGTACCCCTGCCAAGAAGGAAGCTGAGAGAAGCCCGAGTATCGATGAGCGAAGAAGAAAACGAGATTAGCGGCGCTTTGCCCGAAGCCGCGCCAACAGTTCGGCGTGAACGCAAACCCGCAGCTCGTGCGCATACGGCGGGATTCTTCACGCGGACCGCGCAGTTTCTGCGCGACGTTCGCGCGGAAATGCGGCGTGTATCGTGGCCGACGGCCAACGAGGTAAGGAACACAACCATTATTACTTTGATCGCGGTGATCTTCTTCGCGCTTTATCTTTTTGGCGTCGATCGGATTTGGGCGTTTTTGATAGAGCATTTGCGAAGCTTTCTTGGGGGATAGCGGAAAAGAGATTTCAATGAAGCAGTGGTTCATTCTTCATACGTATTCCGGACACGAGAAAAAGGTTTGTGAAAGCCTGAAGGCTCGGGTCGCGGGAACAGATCTGCAGGATGCAATCAGCGAAGTGCTCGTGCCGACGGAAACCGTAGTCGAAATGCGAGGAAACAAGCGCGTCGAGTCTTCTCGCATGTTCTATCCCGGCTATGTATTGGTGCAGATCGAATGCGACGACCGGGGCCATATTCCCGACAACGTCTTTCATGCCATTCGTTCTACGCCAAAGGTAACTGGTTTTGTTGGTGGGCAAACTCCAACGCCGCTTACGCCACAGGAAGTCGATCAGATCGTGCATCACGTGGCCGAGGCCGCCGAGAAACCGAAGCCTAAGTTTTCCTACGCCGCTGGAGAGACGGTGCGCATCAAATCAGGTCCGTTCCAGAGTTTCACCGGCAAGGTAGAAGACGTTAACGAGGAGAAGTCCACGCTCAAGGTTACGGTGACAATCTTCGGACGCTCGACGCCGGTTGAGTTGAACTTTCTGGATGTCGAGAAGGTAACGTTTACGGAAGAGGAATAATGGCAAAGAAGATTTCAGGTTACATCAAGCTGCAGGTTCCCGCGGGTAAAGCCAATCCGGCGCCGCCAATCGGGCCGGCTCTGGGCCAACACGGCGTTAATATCATGGAGTTCTGCAAGGCTTTTAATGCCAAAACCGCCCAGGCGGATCCAGATATGAAGATTCCGGTGGTGATCACGGTTTACGCGGATCGCTCGTTTACGTTTGAAACGAAAACGCCGCCGGCTGCGGATTTGCTAAAGAAGGCAGCGGGAATTGAGAAAGGCTCAGGCAATCCCAAGAAAGAAAAAGTAGGCAAGATTTCGCGAGCCAAACTCGAAGAGATTGCCAAGACCAAGATGCCTGACTTGAACACGACGAATTTACAGAGCGCCATTCGCACGATCGAAGGCACCGCGCGGCAGATGGGATTGACGGTAGAATGAATTCGGATTGCGGATTGCGGAATGCGAATTGATTTTGGGATGCGTAATCCAAGTTCTTTGAGAGGGAGAGATTGTTGGCGATTTCAAATTCCAAATTCGAAATTGCAGATCTCGTCTGCACCTCTGAGGTGAATAAATGAAGAAGCACGGAAAGAAATATCGCGCGGCGGCGGAAAAGATCGACGCCGGCCGCAAGTACAATCTGGAAGAGGCCGTAAAGAAACTCAAAGAGATTACCTTCGCCAAGTTTGACGAAACCGTCGAATTGACGATGTGGCTTGGCGTCGATCCGCGTAAAGCGGATCAGCTTGTGCGCGGTACGCTGGTTTTGCCGCACGGGCTGGGACGGTCAAAGACGGTCCTGGTGATAGCGCAGGGCGAGAAGATCAAGGAAGCTGAAGACGCTGGCGCCGATTTTGTCGGCGGTGAAGATATGGTCAATAAGATCAAAGGCGGATGGTTGGATTTCGATGCGGTCATCGCGACACCCGACATGATGCGTCTGGTGGGTGGACTCGGGAAGGTGCTTGGGCCGCGCGGTTTAATGCCTAATCCCAAGACGGGCACGGTTACGTTTGATGTGAAGACCGCCGTAAATGAAACCAAAGCCGGCAAGGTCGAATATCGGGTCGATAAGACGGGAGTGATTCACACGGCGGTCGGCAAAGTTTCGTTTGACGAGAACAAGATTACCGAGAATACTCGCGCGCTCATCGATGCGGTCGTGAAAGCGAAGCCGTCTACTGCCAAAGGCAAATATGTGAAGAAAGTTAATCTCGCATCGACGATGAGCCCGGGCTTGCTGCTGGACGAAGCGGCGTTCGCCAAGTGAGAAATTGAAATGAAAACGAGAAAAGAAAAGCAAAAGGACCTCGACGCCCTCGCCGAACAGTTTAAGAACGCCAATGCAGCGATGCTGGTGAGTTTTCAGAAGATGACCGTCGCGAAGGATCAGGAATTGCGCCGGCAATTGCGTGAAGCAGGCGTGACTTATTCGGTAGTCAAGAATACCCTGGCGCGCAAAGCTGCCGCAGGCACGCCGCTGGAGCCAATGGCTGATCAGTTCAAAGGTGTGACCGCTGTTGCGCTCAGCACTGCCGATCCGGTTGCGCTTTCCAAAGCGATCTCGAAGTTCTCGAAGGCAAATCCTGAGATCTTCAAGTTTAAAGTCGGATTGGTTGAAGGCAGAGTCATCGAGCTTCGCGAAGTCGAAACGATTGCCAGTCTGCCGTCGAGAGAAGAATTATTGTCGAAGGTCTTGTTCTTGCTTAATAGTCAGGCCCAGCGTCTGGTGAATGTAATTTCGGCGGTACCACGTAATTTGGCAGTGGTCGTCAAGCAGGTCAGCGACAGTAAAGCTGCGTAAGAGTTTGTTTAGGTTTTCGAATCCGGTTCAGAATTCGAGCCGGCTCGATGTCTGGTTGGTTGGGAAGGAAGCACAGGTTCGGGACGCGGAAGACGAGCGTGGCGATGGTGTCAGATCGCCATTTACGACTCGGACGCTTTTCTCAGTTGTGATGCAGCAACGCGAAAGGTGTCCCGTGGGTTCTCCTGCTGCGGATCGTAAATAGGAAAGCAACACTAGAACCCTTTTTGAGGAGGATAGAAAGTAGTCATGGCACTATCGAATCAGGAAATTGTTGACGCTCTGAAAGAAAAAAGTCTCCTGGAGACCTCAGAGTTGGTGAAAATGATTGAAGAGGCCTTCGGCGTTTCGGCAGCAGCGGCAGTGGCCGCGGCTCCTGCGACCGGGGCCGCGGCGGCTGGCGGCGGAGAGGCGGCGGCGGCTGAAGAGAAGACTGAGTTTGATGTCATTCTTCAAGCCGTGGGTGGAAACAAAATCAACGTCATCAAGGTCGTTCGTGAGGTCACCGCCCTTGGTCTGAAGGAAGCGAAAGACCTTGTTGAAGCAGCTCCGAAGGCTGTAAAAGAAGGCGTTTCAAAAGAAGAAGCCGAGACGGTCAGACAAAAATTGGCGGACGCTGGGGCAACCGTAGAAGTTAAGTAAAGTGCTTGGGTCTTTGGTCTTTGACCTTTGGCTTTTGTCAAAGACCCAAGACCGAAAACCAAACACCGTCTTAGCTTGGCTTGACCTTTGATTCTTGAGCGGTTAACTTAGGGGAGTATTGAGTCGCTGGCGTTACTCCCGGAAAACTCTGAAACGATGCAATCGCTTTTCGTTAATGAAGCGGTCGGGGCATGGTGCGCTCCGGCCGCTTAACCGTCTGTTTGGGGTCCGCGCATGCGGCGGTTCAACTGTGCCTGTAGCGTAAACTGGAAAAGATAGGAACATCATGTCTGCAAACTTACTTGAAACACTGAATCCCGGATTGGGGCGGCGCACAAGTCAGGCTCCGCAGCGCCAGGATTTTTCCAAAATCAAGACTTCAGTGCCGATTCCGAATCTAATCGAGATTCAGCGCGAATCATATAACCGATTCTTGCAAATGGACGCGCTCCCGGAAGAGCGTAAAAGCATTGGGCTGCAATCAGTCTTTAAATCGGTGTTTCCGATCTCGGATTTTCGCGAGACGGCCACGCTTGATTTTGTCGAGTATCATATCGGCAATTGGCAGTGCAAGTGCGGCAACCTCGAAGGCCTGAAGTATCTGCGCACCGCGTGCAAGAACTGCGGCGCCAGTATCAAGGTCGATCCTTTGCGTCCGGGCGAAACGCTCTGTCACGTTTGCGGCGCTTTCAACTCGGTGCGGCCGGAGCTTTGCCCAAATTGCGGCGAGCCGGTTGGCCTTAAGCACAAACACGACCAGCAAGAGTGTCAGGAGCGCGGCATGAGCTACAGCGTGCCACTTAAAGTCAAGATTCGGCTGACCGTTTACGACAAAGACCCGGATACAAACGTCAAATCGATTCGCGACATTAAGGAAGAAGAGGTCTTCTTCGGCGAGATTCCGTTGATGACCGACAATGGCACATTCATCATCAACGGAACTGAGCGCGTGATCGTGTCTCAGCTTCATCGCTCGCCCGGCGTCTTCTTCAAACGGGGCCAGATGTTTATAGCCAAAATCATCCCGTATCGTGGCTCGTGGGTCGAGTTTGAATATGACCAGAAGAATCTGTTGTACGTGCGTGTAGGCAAGCGTAAGTTCCTGGCGTCGATCTTTCTGCGGGCGCTGGGCATCTGGCTGAAATCAAACTTCAACAGCAAATCGTTCGGTAGCGACGGCCAGTTGGAGGAAGCGGTTAAGTCGGCGTCTTTCACCGACGAGGATCTGGTGCGCGCCTTCTACGTGGTCGATGAAGTGCGCGTTGAAAACGGCCGGTTGATGGTCCAGATTCCGGAAGCCGGACCCACGAACCTGATCGGAATGAAAGTCGATTTTGAGATCAAGGGCCGCGGGCCCGATCCAATTGTACGCAAGGGCAAAGAGATTTCCAGGACTTCACTCGAAGGCCTGCGAAAGGCAAAAATTGGTGAAGTCGAGATCGAACCTTTGCAATTCGAAGGAGCCTACGCTGCCGCCGACGTCGTCAACACGGAAACGGGTGAAGTACTGCTCGAAGCTAACACTGAAATCACGACCGCGAAATTGCAGGAGATTGCTGAAAGCGGCATCCAGAGCTTCGGAGTTTTCTTTACCGAGAGAGACGATGTGGGCGTCGTGATCTCGCAGACTCTGAAGAAAGACGCAATCAGCAAGCCAGTCGATGCCTTGCTCGAAATCTATCGCAAGATGCGTCCAGGCGATCCGCCGACTGTGCAGACTGCCTATCGCTTGTTGGAAGGCATGTTCTTCGATCCGCGCAAGTTCGACTTTTCCCGCGTGGGCCGCTTGAAATTCAACATCAAGATGGGCAAGCCGGAGATGGGTCGCATAGACGATCCGCTGCTGGCGGCCAAAGACTTCTTTGAGGTCGTCTCGTACGTCCTGAAGATGCGCAAGAACCCGGTCGACGAAGAGAAGCGTCCGATTTATCAAGCTGACGATATCGACCATCTCGGCAATCGGCGCGTGCGGGCTGTTGGTGAGCTGTTGGAAAACCAGTTTCGCATCGGACTCGAGCGCATGGAACGTGCGATCAAGGAAAAGATGTCGATACATCAGGAAATGCAGACCACGATGCCGCGCGATCTCATCAACGCCAAGCCGGTGACGGCTGCGGTACGCGAGTTCTTCGGCTCGTCGCAGTTGTCGCAGTTCATGGACCAGACGAATCCGCTCTCAGAGATCACGCACAAGCGTCGTCTGTCCGCGCTGGGACCAGGAGGATTGAGCCGCGAGCGCGCGGGATTCGAAGTGCGCGACGTACACCCGACACACTATGGACGCATTTGTCCGATCGAGACGCCTGAAGGTCCGAACATTGGACTTATCTCGAGCCTTTCGTGCTATGCGCGTATTAACGAGTTTGGGTTTATCGAATCGCCGTATCGCAAAGTTGTTGACGGCCGCGTCGTCGAGTACGTGCGGATCATCAATGGCGGCGAGACAAAGTTCAAGCCGGGCGAGCACGTGCCGCAGGACGACGTTGACAAAGCGAACAAACGTGTCGGCGCCAGCGGCGAAAAGGCTAGTTATGATCCTCATCCCTTCTATCTCACCGCCTGGGAAGAGGACAAGCACGTCGTCGGTCAGGCCAATATCGAACTTGACGAGAATGGCTACATCGTCAACGAGCGCAACGCAGCGCGGAAAGCCGGCGAATTCATTCTCGCGCAGCGCGATGAGATCGAATATGTTGACGTGTCTCCGAAGCAACTGGTTTCGGTGGCGGCCTCGCTGATTCCTTTTCTGGAAAACGATGACGCGAACCGCGCTCTAATGGGCTCGAACATGCAACGCCAATCGGTGCCTTTGCTGCGCGCGGAAGCGCCGTACATCGGCACCGGCATGGAAGACGTGACGGCTCGCGATTCCGGCGCGGTAGTGATTGCTCGACGCGACGGCACGGTTGACTATGTCGATTCCGAGCGAATAATCGTGCGCGCCGATCACAATGTCGACGGCACAATCTCTCGCGAAGTGACCGCGGATATCTACACGCTGATTAAGTTCAAGCGGTCTAATCAGAACACGTGCATCAATCAGCGCCCAATCGTTCACGTCGGCGAGCGCGTTGCCAAGGGCCAGGTGATTGCCGACGGGCCTTGCACGGATCGCGGCGAACTGGCGTTGGGTCGCAATGTGCTGGTCGCGTTCATGCCGTGGCGTGGTTACAACTTCGAAGACGCGATTCTGGTTTCCGAGCGTTTGGTGAAAGAGGACTACTACACCTCGATTCACATCGAGGAGCTCGAGATCGAGGCCCGCGATACCAAACTCGGCCCGGAAGAAATTACGCGCGACATCCCCAACGTCGGCGAAAACATGCTGCGCGATTTGGACGAGAGCGGAATCATTCGCATCGGGGCGCAGGTAAAACCCGGCTCGATTCTGGTTGGCAAGGTAACGCCCAAGGGTGAAACCCAGTTGACCGCCGAAGAGAAACTGTTGCGCGCGATCTTCGGCGAGAAGGCCGCTGATGTGAAGGACGCGTCTCTGGTGTCGCCTCCGGGTATCGACGGCACCGTGGTCGACGTTCAGGTCTTCACGCGCAAAGGGCAGGAGAAGGATCAGCGCTCGATGTCGATCGAAGAGGAAGAAGAAGAGCGTCTGCGGCGCGACCTGGAAGACGAAATTCGCATCCTGCATGAACAGCGTAACGAACGCATCTACGAGCTGTTCGAAGGGCGCAAGCTGGCGCAGGACCTGACCGTCAATCGCGAGGTTGTCATAACGAAGGGCGTGCCGATTACTCGCGAGATGCTGCAAGGCATTGAGCCGAAAGCTCTGCGGAAAGCCGAGGTTGCCGGATCGCGCGTCGATGCGGCCTCCGAAGTTAAGGAATACGAAGATCGCACGGAGCGGCAGATCAAAATTCTCTCGGATATTTACGAAGAGAAGATCGCCAAGCTGCGTCAAGGCGACGAGCTCAGCCCTGGCGTGATCAAGATGGTCAAAGTCTTCATCGCCATGAAGCGCAAGCTCTCCGTCGGCGACAAGATGGCCGGCCGGCACGGTAACAAAGGCGTTATCGCGCGCATTCTGCCGGAAGAAGACATGCCTTATCTGCCGGATGGAACGCCCGTGGAAATCGTTTTGAATCCGCTGGGCGTACCGTCGCGCATGAACGTGGGCCAGATACTCGAGACGCATCTTGGCTGGGCCGCTCGAGTGCTCGGCTTGTATTTCGCAACGCCCGTGTTCGATGGCGCGACGGAGAAAGAAATCAAGAAGAAACTCGAAGAGTCGGGGGCTCGGGCTCGCGAACTCGGGCTGCCTGAGATCGTAAACGAGTCGGGAAAGGCCGTGCTGTACGATGGACTGACCGGCGATCCTTTCGAGCAAAAGGTGACGGTCGGTTACATCTACATGCTGAAGCTTTCGCATCTGGTTGACGACAAGATTCACGCGCGTTCGATTGGGCCGTATTCGCTGATTACGCAACAGCCGCTCGGTGGCAAAGCACAATTTGGCGGACAGCGTTTCGGAGAAATGGAAGTGTGGGCGCTGGAGGCTTATGGGGCTGCGCACATTCTGCAAGAGTTGTTGACGGCGAAGTCCGATGACGTGGCTGGACGAT
>QHXG01000743.1 GCA_003222845.1 Acidobacteriota bacterium
TCCAGCTTTGTGTCCTGCGCCAGATAGACTTCACCCATCCCGCCGGCGCCGATCTTGGAGAGGATGCGGTAGTGCGAGATGTTTGTATTGATCGTCGGCGACTCTTTCATCTCACTCGCTTTCTCTGTTAGAGACCCATGCGGCGCACGAGGTCTGCGAAGCGAGGGTCTGACCGCAGGCTGTCGAGCAGCGGGTCAACTTTAAGACTGAGCAATTCTACAGCGCGGTCTTGATATTCCCTTTCTAGCCATTGCAATGCCTGATCCTTCTCGCCCAGCCCTACGTAGACAATCGTAAAGCTGTATGCCGGGACGTAGCGTTGCTTGGCCATCTCCTTCAGTTGGTCGAGCATTCTCAACGCTTCGACTCTCTTGCCTGACACAGCCAAGCCATGTCCGAGCAGCGCCAGCGTCCGCGGATCATCAGTCAATTGTCTGGCCTTCTGATATTCAGCCAGAGCCTCCTGGAGAGAGCCTTTCATCTCGTAAGCTATGCCTAGATTCCAATGCGCATAGTAAAAGCCTTGATCCATCTCGGTCGTCTTGCGCAATTGCTCGATGGCTTGGTCGTACTGGCGCGCGGAGATGTAAGTCACTCCCACATCAGAGTTGATGACCAACGAGAGCGGATCAAGCTCTTGCGCCCGTTTCATCTCCGCGATGGCTTCATCGAATCGCCCCATGACCCTCAGGTTCCCGTTGCCATACCATTGATGGGCGGTCGCGTAATTCGGATTCAATTCGATGGCCCGTTGAAATTCTCTGTTGGATTCCGCCAAGTTCCAATCGTAATGGAGCACTTTAGCCAAAGAGGTATGCGCTTCGGCGAGCGTCTCATCAAGCTCCAGCGCTTTCTTCGCCGCCGCTTTCGCTTTCGGGTAAGACTCCTGTGGTGAGCTGAC
The DNA here is from genome assembly GCA_003222845.1 of Acidobacteriota bacterium. GTDB lineage: Bacteria > Acidobacteriota > Blastocatellia > Pyrinomonadales > Pyrinomonadaceae > UBA11740. The sequence goes on from QHXG01000743.1 coordinate 902, forward strand.
AGAATAAGTGCTAAACAAGCCGTAAGCATCGGCCAGCCCGGCGTAAGCCAGCGCATAGCTTGGATCTTTCTCAATCGCCTGATTGAAATACTCAATGCTCTTTTTGAGCGACTCGACCGTTCGTTTGTTCCAGTAGAAACGGCCTTTCAAATAAAGTTGATAGGCCTCCGGGTTAGCTGTATCTCGCCTGGCGAGTTGCTGC
>QHXG01000744.1:0-2100 GCA_003222845.1 Acidobacteriota bacterium
CGTTTTCTGCGCAGTCCCTCGATCCGGTTACCTACAGCGTCCTGGTCGAAGCCAAGGGTTTCAAGAAAGCCCTTGTCGATCACGTTAAAGTTGACACTGCAGCGACCGCGACTGCGAATGTAACCCTGGAAACTGGATCGGTCACGGAGCAAGTTGTTGTGACGGCCGAAGCACCGCTGCTTAATACCGAAACCGGCACGACGACGCATACGATCACGACCCGCCAGCTACAGGATGTGCCGCTGAATAATCGCAGCGTGCTCGACTTGGCATTGACTGCTCCCAATGTGACGGGAGATGCAGGCAGCGAGGATCCAGGCGTTAGTTCAGATCAACCAGTTCCTGGTTTTAACCTGAACCTAAATGGTGGTCGGGCCGGTAGTACATCAATTCTGGCCGACGGCGTCAACAATACGGGCGTGGGCATTGCGCGCGCCGTGGTTAGCTTCACGCCCGAGACGGTGCAGGAGTTCACGGTCCAGACATCGGCTTACTCGGCGGAATTCGGAAACACGGCTGGCGGCGTGATCAACGCCACGACCAAGTCTGGAACAAATGATTTTAGTGGCGTCGCGCTTTGGTACCACCGCAATCCGAAATTCAATGCGACGCCATTTAGTATCGGCACTGCTCCGCGGCCGCACAATAATCTGCGCTACAACCAGGTCTCGGTCACAGTGGGCGGACCGATTTACTTGCCGAAGCCCGGCGAGGGTGGTAAGGCTTACTATAATGGCAAGAACAAATCATTCTTCTTCTTCGCTTACGAGCCGCGTCGGCGGAAGGATTTTTTGACCTCGACAGCGCTAGTGCCCGAGGCTACGCAGCTTGCTGGCAATTTCAATAACCTGGTTAGAACGGCAGCCGGCATAGTGCCGGCAACGGTGGCTACCCAGTTCGGCCTGACCTCTGTCGGCAGCGCGAATATCTACCAGCAATTTGTCTTATTTCAAGGGAAGTTAGTTCCGATTGCACTTGCGACAGGCAATCAGTATTGCCAGTTCAACGATCCGCGAAGGATTCTGGTCAATCAGGTATACCAGGGTGTCACGCTGCAGACACCGCAATGCAATTCCACAATCAATGCCACTCCCAATCCCGCATTGAACATTATTCCGCCAGAGTTCATCGACCCGATCGGGGTGAAGATACTACAGTTCATGCATCCCGCTGGAGGCTACTTCCTTGATTCAGGCAATATCAGAAATTATTTCCAGCAACGTTCCGTCGTCCAGAACGAGACGCGGTATACGCTACGACTCGACCACAACTTCACGGATCGAGCCAAAGCCAACTTTCGCTATACAGTGACGCCCGCCGTCGGTATCAGAAGCGCGGGCAACGACATAAACGGCAACGCGGGTGTTTACAGCAACGCCAGGCAGTTCTTGTTGGCCTTTAACAACATCATCACGCCCACTCTGGTAAACGATCTCCGCCTCAACTATACCCGTGGGAACTTCAGCGAAGATTATTCACCCGAGTTCTCGATCAAGACCGGGCGCAGTTTCGCGGGTGAGATTGGACTACCTCACCTGACTACGGGTGGCATCCCGTTGTTCCTCATCGCCCGAGACAATAACTACGTAACTACGTAACTGCAGATATCGGCTCGGCGGCCTCGACCAATAACTTCAACGTCGAGCAGCGCTATAACATCAGCGACATTGTTTATTGGACCCGCGGCAATAAGAGCTTGAAGTTTGGGGTTGATCTGAATGATGCTCGGCTGACCGCCACTCCGTTCTTCGCGGCTTCTGGCGGTAGATGGGACTTCCGTGTCGTTAACACCAGTAACAACCGCTCGACAACTGCGAACAACGGCGGAAACACCGTGGCCAGCGTACTACTCGGCGTGCCGAACTCCGTGGATGTTCGACCACTCATATTCGACTACGATTACCGCTGGAAGAGCGTGGCGGCATTCGCACAGAATGATTGGAAGGTGCGGCCAAACCTTGCGCTCAACCTCGGCCTTCGCTACTCACTTCAGTTACCTCGCGCTGAGAAACACAATAATCAAGGCGCCTTCCGCGCGGATCTCGCGCAGTCGTTTCCGCTGACCGACACGCAGCGCCGCACATTAGCTGGGAATCTGGG
>QHXG01000744.1:2219-2531 GCA_003222845.1 Acidobacteriota bacterium
TTGAGCCGCGGCTCGGTTTTGCCTGGAGTCCGAAGATGAAACTCTTCGGTTTGGATCTGGAGAAGAGATCGGTTGTGATTCGCGGCGGCTATGCCATTTCGCACGGAACACTCACCGGCAATAACCGAGGGCCCAATCCCGACTTCGGAGGTTTTGTCAACATCGGTACGATTGCCGGAGGCTCGGCCGTTGGCGGTACGCTCGACCCATCGCAACCGATTCGTTTGTCGGGAAATCCGCCATTGCAGGGAGCCACCGGCACGCTCGATTCGATTTTGGGGACCGACTCTAACGGTTTGGTCTTTCTCAAGA
>QHXG01000756.1 GCA_003222845.1 Acidobacteriota bacterium
ATCTTCACCGTACGTGTTTCGACCGTCATGTCAGCCTTGACGACATACACGAATGATTTGTCCTGTCCGATTTGAACGGCTTGTGAGGGGACCACAATCGCCTGGTTTTGGATTCCCAGAGTGAGCACGACGTTGACGAACTGTCCCGGATAAAGCCGCCGATCGTCGTTCTGACACGTGGCTTTCAAGCGTACTGTTCCCGTGGCCACGTCGACTGTGTTATCGACTAGGGACAGCTTTCCAAAAACATGATTGGACTCGTCACCAGGAATCTCGACTTCGGCGGTCAGACCGCTGGCGCCCGAACTCTGTCTGATACGCATCAAGTCCCTTTCCGGAACCGAGAACGTGACATAGATGGGCGCCGACTGTGTAATCGTCACCATGGACGTCGTCGCGTTTGGCTGAACCAGATTACCGGCAGTCACCGCAAGATTGCCGGTCTTGCCGGCGATCGGAGCGCGAATCGTTGTATAGCTGAGCTGCACGCGCGCATTTTCAACCGCGGCCTGTTCAGCTTTCTGCGCCGCTTGCAGGTTCGCTACGGCAGATTGATCCGCTCGCACCGTGGCCTGGTCAGCTTTCAACTTCGCCACGTCGTTGTCGTATTGCTCACGCGCAATCACGCCAGCCTCCAGCAGGTTCGCATCCCGCTTCGCAATCACCTGATCATTATTCGCAGTGGCTTCATCTTTCGCGACGATGTCCTGGCCTTGCCTGACTTGCGCCATCGCCTTCAACAGATTCGCTTCGGCCTGACTAAGCGCGGCCTGCAATGGACGCGAATCTACCTGGAAAAGCACGGCGCCTTTCTTCACTTCCTGTCCCGGAACAAAAGCTACGGATTGCAGTACTCCTTCAACCTGAGATCGAATGGCGATTGTTGAGAGCGGTTCCACATTGCCGATTGCCTTCAACACCGTCGGCACGTCCCGCTGCGTAACCGCAGCCATCTCTACCGGAACAACCTCATTGCGGCCGCCAGCGCCAGGTGTCCGCGGCGAAGACTTATCGCCCAGGAAACGCCACAGAAAAACCAACACCACCACGAGCACAAGCACGCTCACAATTTGCACTATGCGCGCGCGAGTTTTGCCGCGGCGTCGCGGTTTAATCTGTGGTGTGTCAGCGACGAGCGGTTCCGCTGATGATGCACGGCCGACTGGGGTGCTCGGAAATTCTCTTGAGACTTGTTCTTCCATGACGCATTTGAGTGACCGCTGAGCCAACGAGCGATTGCCACGATCATTCCTCGCAGTCAAATCAGAAGCTTCTCGACCGCGCTGCTCAGGCTCAACAACTCAGGGGTTTTGTCTAATGATTGCACATATAACAACGCCATCGCAAAGGCATTGGTTACGAGAAAGCGCGAGCGAGCGCAACTGAGTGCGCCAAGGATTTGTAGTAAACTCCCTCTCGTTTTGGAAGGGCAATCAAATATTTGATTGCCCTCCCAAGGGGAGAGCGACTTTACCTAAACGGGTTGGTCACACTCGAGCGCAACTAAGGTCTTGACATTCGCATCCTGACTGTTGAGACTGATGCGGAAAATCCAGCCTCGTATTTCGAGAAAGCCAAACAATGGAGTGTCGTATGAAATACTTTTCTAGAGTTCACAGACAAAGCGTCGCGCTGATTTGCGCTCTCGCTCTGATCGCCAGTTCTTTTGCTTATGCTTTGGGCCAGCAGACTGCGCCTGCCAAACGGGCCTTAACGCATCAGGATTACGATTCGTGGCATTCGATTCAAGCACCGCAAATTTCGCGCGACGGAAAGTTTGTAGCCTATGCGTACATGGCGCAGGACGGCGATAGTGAGATTGTCGTGCGTAATCTCACCACCGGCGTCGACCAACGCGCGCCACGCGGCTATCATCCGCCGGTTCCGCCACCTGACGATCCGGGCGCAAACATAGGCGAGTTTCTGGCCGCTCAGGCGCGACTCCTGCGTCCGGTGTTTGCTGCTGACAATCGCTTCGTCGTCTTTAGCATCGAGCCGACGAAGGCCGAAGTAACGAAAGCCAAGAAAGAGAAGAAGAAACCCGAAGAGATGCCGAAGAGCTCGCTCGGCATTATGGACCTCTCCAGTGGCCAGGTCGTCAGGATCGAAAAGGTCAAGAACTTTCAAGTCCCCGATGATGGCTCAGGCTTCATCGCGTATTTGTTGGAACCCAAACCAGAACCGAAGAAACCCGTCGATAAGGACACCACTGCAACTACCGCGGAAGGCACGGGCAGTAACTCAAATGCGACAACACGCGCCAGTGGCCCA
>QHXG01000757.1 GCA_003222845.1 Acidobacteriota bacterium
CTTCTCGTGGCTAACGCTGATTCGGATTCGAGTTTGCTGGCCCTGGCGTCATACGTGACGCGCAATGAGCTGACGGTCAATAATACGCTGGCGCAAGCGATACTCGATTCCTGGAAGCGCGCGCCGGTTCGCAGCTCGACCGCGAAAGCGTTACACTTCGCGGCGCTCGCAGACGATGCCAAGCTCTATCAAAGCGCGGTTGAAACGGCTTTGCAGTTCTGGCGCGATGGACGGCTCGCCGATTCAACGCCGGATGAGTTGCAAGCTTTATTTGATGGTGAGTTTTGGATACTCTCTGCGCGCACCCGAAGCTCAGGCGCAGGTTTTGTTTTGAAGCGTACTCTCGAAAGCGCGCGCCGTGAACTGGAAGCGGCGCGCGCAAAACAATGAATCAATTCTCTTCCAACCTACTTGTAACGATAGTTGATGACATGGAGGTCTGTCATGAATAACTTTGACATCTTTTCAATTCTTCCCGCGCTGATTGTCGGTTTCGTCCTGCTGATTGCGCTGCTGCTGATTCTGCGGCGCATCTTTGTCAACGTCGGCGCGCGCGAGATTGCGATTAAAGAGCGACGCTACATGGGACGCCGGATGCCGCCGGGCCGTGTAGTGGCCACCGAAGGCGAGGTCGGTATTCAGGCAGAGGTGCTGAAGCCGGGCCTCCACTTAATCAAGTACCCGTTCGAGCGCATTGTGCGCAAAGTGCCGCTGATTGAAATCGGCGCTGACGAATTGGGAATAGTCGAAGCCGTCGACGGCGAGCCAATGCCGCCGGGTCGAATCTTCGCCCCCGATCGCGCACAGAACGCGCACAACAACTTTCAGGATCCCATCGCCTTCATCAAACAGGGTGGCGTCAAAGGCATTCAACTTCGCACTCTGCCGCCGGGACTCTGGCCCATCCATCCGTATCTCTTTCGCGTTTCGGTCGGAAAGACTACGGTCATTCCGCAGGGCAAGGTTGGCATCGTCACAGCGGCCGACGGAGCGCCGCTTGATGCAGGTCGCCTGCTCGCGAAAGCCATAGAAGGCCATCTAAGTGTTCAGAACGCCGAGCTGTTTGTTTCCTCGGGCGGCCAGCGTGGTCCACAAGTGGACATCCTGACTCCCGGTACATATCGCATATTGTCACAGTCCGTTCCGCTCGAAGGCGGCACGGAAGCCAAACCCGGCCTGTTCACCGTCAGACTCTATGACGCCACCGTGATCAGCGAAAACCAGATCGGTTTGGTCGAAGCATTAGATGGTGCGCCGTTGAATCCGGGCGACTACGTGGCCGAATCCGTTGCGGGCCACGACAACTTTCAGGATGGCCATGAGTTCATCGACGGCAAAGGCCAGCGCGGTCCGCAGAAAGACATCCTGCTGCCCGGCACCTACTACATTAACCCTCTGCTTTTCAAAGTGATTCTCGAGACGGCGAAAGAGATTAAGCCGGGCGAAGTCGCGGTGATTGTCTCGAACACCGGCAAAGATCCTTCGGATGACATTCGCCGCCAGATGGCCGCCAAAGTACGCGAGCGAATGGAGCGCGAAGAGAAGGAACAGGCGGCCCAGTCGGCGAAACATCTGGACCAGGCCGACGCGGAAGAAATCAAGACTGAACTGATGAGCGGCGACCCGGCTGATCGGCGGCTCGACGAGGGCGCCCACGAAGCCTATGTCGTGCCCGAAGGTTATCGCGGGATCCAGGAAACCGTGGTTGGCCCGGGACGTTACTATGTCAACACCCTGGCGATTACGCCGATTGTAATTCCCACAACCAACCAGACAGTTGAGTGGACCTCGGGCGAAGTCGTCAACACCTTCAATCCGTTCGAAGTGATCTCGAAGGATGGTTTCACAATGCAGTTGGAAGTGCGCGTAGTGTTTCGCGTCAAGCCGGAGGACGCGCCGTTCATGGTCGCGAAGATTGGCGGCATCGATCGTTTGATTCAGAACGTGATGCATCCGCTGATCGATTCAATTTTCCGCAACCAGGCTTCAGAGTCCTCGGCCATGGCCTATCTGCAAAATCGTCACGAAGAACAGGAGCGCGCCGAAGCTCGCGTCCGCGCGCACCTGCTGAAGTATCACGTCGATGTGGTCAATGTTTTGATTTGTCACATACATCTTCCCGAGGAGTTGATGAAGACGCAGACGGAAAAGATTCTCGCCGAGCAGCGCCAGAACATGTACAACGCCCAGCGGGAGGCCGAAGAGAAGCGCATTCAACTCGAGCGGACGAAGTCACAGGCCGACAATCAGAAAGACTTGATGGGAGCAACCGTGGGCGTCGAGATCGCCGGCAAGCGCGCCGAACAGCGCAAGGCGGAAGGCGAGGGCGAAGCTCATTATATTCTGCAAACCGGTAAGGCTGAGGCTGAGAAAGTTCGTCTGATGGGCGAAGCGCAAGGCGTTGCTTATCACGAACAAGTAAACGCGCTCGGCGCGCAAGGCGTCGCGGTGATCGAAACGCTGAAGGTCATCGGCGAGAAAGGCGTGCGTATCACACCGGATGTGCTCGCGTCAGGAGGCGGTGCGGGCGATGGCGGCGGCA
>QHXG01000014.1 GCA_003222845.1 Acidobacteriota bacterium
TCTGTCGCCCATTAATGGGCTCGCCGACTTATTAGACTAACTGGTTCTATAAACATCTCGTGCCTAACGGCACTAAAAACTCTGATGCGCGAATTACTCCGGCACTACCGCGCCAGTGACGTTCGGTTCGGAAGCAACTGCTTGCTTCAACAACTCAGGATCGACATCATCCGCAGCAGCCTCTTGTTTCAAAGTGCGCGCCAGCATCACCGAACCGATGATTGCGACCAACAGCAGCACGCTCGCGATTTCAAACGGCAACGATGCATAGGTGTAAAGGCTGCCGCCGACTCGTTCGGTTTCTTTGGTAAGCCGGCTCACGCGAGTCGCGCCGGGTGGTAAACTCTGTGCTTGCGCCTCACGCGCAATCTCGGCCTGCTGAGCTTTCTCTTTTTCCTTAGGATTTCCAAATCCCTGATTGATCGCCAGGAGCAATCCCAGAACCAGCAGTAACGAAAAAACCAAGGCGGCAGCCACCTGTGGCGTGCGGTTGAAGATAGCCGCCTTCCCTTCTTCTTCCGCACCCACATTGACCAGCATGATGACGAACAGAAACAAAACCATCACTCCGCCCACATAAACCAGGATCTGCACGCCGGCGATAAATTCCGCACCCAGAAGAATGAACAATGCCGCGACAGACATCAGCGAAGAGATCAGGAACAGCGCAGAGTGCACCGCATTCCGCGCCATAACGGTCAAAAGCCCCGCCAGAATTGCAGCGATTGAGAATATCCAGAAGAAGACTGATTCCCAGCCGGATAAGATCATTGCCGATTTCCAATTGCCGATTGCCGATTTGAATAAACTTTCGATTTTCCGTTTCGCTTTTCACCAGAAGTCGCCGAGATTCGCGACTGTGCGAATATTTTTGTCAATTCGTTCGCTTCATCCAGTAGCGGCTGAACCTGATTTTGCTTTAGGAGTTCGCCCTCGATAATAACTTCCATCCAATAGCCGCTCTCGTCGGCCTCCTCTTCTGCGATTCCCCATTTTGCGATCAATTCCGCCTTGGAACGACCTCGACACGCGGCCCTGTAGTTCGCTCCGGCTGAGGTACCCGCACGGACAAGTTGACCACCTATCGCTCTGCCGGCGACGGTATTCGGCAACGCGGCAACAAGCTTCAGAATGCGCAAAGCAAACTGCTTCGTGCGCTTCTTAAGATCATCGGCATTCATCGTGTTGAGGGTCGCCAGCCGCTATAAATGTATGAGTAAAAACAAATCGGAAATCGGCAATTGGCAATCGGCAATGTTTACGCCTCGTACTTAACTGTTTCCCGTCCCTGTTCGAGCATCTCGCGGTTCCACACGAAACCGGCGCGCGAGTACGTCGCCAATTCGAAGTCTTGCGTTAACTCCAGACAGTAAGTCGGACATGCTTCCTGACACAGGGCGCAGAACATGCAGCGCGACGTATCGAAGATGAATTCGTCGAGTACCTTTTTTCGCCGAGGCTTGCCGGCGACGACTACTTCGACATCCATCGGAATCACGTCAATGCAATCTTCGGGACATGCGAGCGCGCAGAGGTTACATGCTATGCAGAGCGTCTCATGCGTCTCCGGGTCCATGTTCAGACGCGGCGCGCCGTGGAATCGCGGCGCCACGTCGGGACGCACCTTCGGATACTGCTCGGTATAGATTCCCTTCCCCGCAACCGCGTCCTTATCGGTCAGCGCGCCCACATTGAATTTAAGGGTGACGCCCAGGCCTTTCAATAGATCGATCATGAAGAAGCGTTTCAGCTTCTGCGCAAACGTCAGTTTAGGAACGGAAACTAATGGCATATTGAGATCTTAGGTTTCAAATTCCAGATTTGCAATTCGCCCTTCTCTCAACGCTCGTTTAGGGTCGGGCTACCGCCCGACCGAGCGGGCAGTAGCCCGCTCCTAAACTTTATACCGTTCGGGCTAAACCTTAGACAGTTCGGGTTCTTCGCTCACGGGCTTTACCGCCGCCCTTCCCTTCGGTAAATCCACCAACCGAATCTGCCGCCGCTGTTTCTTCAGATTGAAATCGCGCGAGCGCCAATTGATAAGCGACAGGATTACCGCGCTCAGCAACAGATTGCCGAAACCAAACAAGATGGCGATCACTTTTCCGCTGGGCGTCAGATTCAATCCACCGGCAATCGAATCAATCGTATGAATTCCACTCTCGTTGAGACCTTGCAGGACTACCACCGCGATCGCCGTAACGACAATGTTAATGAGTGAAGCCGGCAAGAGCCACTTCCATCCCAAGTCCATCAACTGATCATAGCGAAATCGCGGCAACGTCCAGCGCAACCAGAAATACAAATAGAGCAGCAGACCAGCCTTCGCCAAAAACACAATCAGGCTGACGACGACATAAGCGTTATGAAAACCCTTCGCTTCGGTAAAGCGATAGACGAACGGAAAATACCAGCCGCCGAGATAAAGTGTGGTGGCCACCGCCGTGACGACTACCATCGCCGCGTATTCAGCCATAAAAAAGAGCGACCAGCGAAAACCGGAGTATTCAGTATGAAAGCCGGCCACCAATTCTGATTCTGCTTCCGCCAAATCGAACGGCGCGCGGTTGTTTTCTGCAATTCCGCTGATCAGAAAGATGATGAACCCAATAGGCTGATAAACGAAGAACCAGATTGAATCAGACTGTTGCGACGCGACTATGCCTGAAAGCGACAGCGTGCGGGCGAACATCAGCGCGCCGATTATCGCCAGCCCCATCGAGACTTCGTACGAAACCATTTGAGCGCTCGAACGCAGCGCGCCCAGCAAAGCGTATTTTGAATTCGATGACCAACCGGCGAGAATCAAAGCGAGCACGCCCACGCTGGAAACGGCGAGCACGAATAACACGCCTATGTTCACATCGGTAATCACCGCCCAGTCAGGTCCGAAAGGCACTACCGCCATCACGATGAACGCCGCCACCACAGCGATGTAAGGCGCGACAAAGAAGACCCACCGGTCGGCATTCTCAGGGATGAAGTCTTCTTTCACCAGCAACTTCAGACCGTCTGCGATCGGCTGCAAGAGTCCCCACGGCCCGACCCGCATTGGTCCCAGCCGCGCCTGAATGAACGCGGAGATCTTTCTTTCGAGATACGTCGCATACGCCACCCACAGAGCAGTGATCGTCACGACGGCGCCGATTTGAATGAACGGCCAGATGACGTAGTTCACCGTCTGCTCGCTGAAGAATTTGAGCAGCAGGCTGTCGATTAGGTTCAGCGGTGCGAGTAGTGCCATAACGCGATTCGTATGAGCCACAGATGAACACGGATAGAAACAGATTGGATGTTCTTGGTTCTTATCAGTGGCAATCCGTGTTCATCCGTGGCCAATAAGTCATCTATCAATCTCTCCTAAGACAATATCCAGCGTCCCAATGATCGCGACCACGTCAGCGACCAAGTGCCCAATGCAAAGCTTCTTCAACGCCTGCAAATTCATGAAGCACGGCGGACGAACTCGCATGCGCCAGGGTTGTTGGGTCCCGTCAGAAACCAGGTAGCAGCCTATCTCGCCTTTCGGCCCTTCGATCGAATGATAGTAATCACCGATTGGCGGCTTGATCAGTTTTGGAACTTTCGCATTCACGGGTCCGTCGGGAAGATTGTCAATCGCCTGCTGAATTATGCGGCGTGACTGGCGCATTTCTTCCATGCGGACCAGGTATCGATCATACGTGTCGCCGTTATCGCCCAAAGGCACGTCGAAGTCCACGTCAGCGTAAGCAGCGTATGGTCGCGCCTTGCGTATGTCCCAAGCGACGCCCGAGCCGCGCAGCGCCGGACCGGACAAACCGATCGCGATCGCATCTGCGCCTGAAATCACGCCGACGCCCACCGTGCGGCTTAACCAAATCCGATTCTCTGAAAGGACAGTTTCGTATTCATCGAGGCGTCCTGCGATATTACCGATAAAGCGACGCACGTCCTGCTCGAAATCGTCATAGGAATCGTTGGGCATGCCGCCCACGCGCCACGCGTGACAGGTGAGGCGCGCGCCGAACTGTCGCTCGAAGATCTTCAGAATCTCTTCGCGCTCACGAAATGCCCACAGCAGAATTGTTACCGCGCCAATGTCCAGCGCATGTGTGCCGAGCCAAAGCAGATGAGAAGCGATCCGATTCAACTCAGTGAGAATCGTGCGAATGTAGTGAGCGCGGCGTGGCACGTCGAGACCCATCATCTGCTCGACCGTCTCGACCCACACCAAGCCATTTGAAACCGCCGCGATGTAATCGAGCCGATCCCAATAAGGAGCGATCATCGTGTACGTGCGATTCTCGGCAATCTTCTCCATGCCGCGATGCAGATAGCCGATGTCGCAATCGAGATCGATGACTGTTTCGCCATCAAGCTTCAGGATCACTCGCAGCACACCGTGCGTGGACGGATGCTGCGGCCCCATGTTGAGCGTCATCACGGGGCTGTCGAGCACCGTCTGTTGAGTGGTGGCTATTTCGACTTGATGCATCGCTTTGTTTACGGTATTCGTTCCCTCTCCCCTTGGAGAGGGTTAGGGTGAGGGCCTGGCGCGGAAGAAAGGAGTAGACTTGCTCTCTTCTTCGGTAGCTGCGCCCCTCACCCCAGCCCTCTCCCAAAGGGAGAGGGAGTTATCAGCACTAACTCGCCCCTTGCTCCGACTCATTCGGAACGTAACAACCCGTCACGCTCCACGGTTCGAGTACGAGACCGATCTCTTTCACTTCGCCCTTCTCTTTCTTGTCGCGCAGCTTCAGCATCAACGACTGCGCGGCGCTCGCCTTGTTCCAAACATTTCGCGGCGTCAGTGTCTCAGTCAGCGTAAAACCAGCACTGGTCGCCGCTTCCGGCGAGTCAAAAACTTTTGCTTCGTAGTGCGCGGCGATTTCTTTTGGATTCATTGTACTTCGTGCTTTGTACTTCGTGCTTTGTACTTAGGATGCTAAATGAAACTGGAACGAATTCAACTGAAGCTCAAAGCACAAAGTACCAAGCACTAAGTACTAAGCACCTATTTATCTTTCGGCATCACTTCTTTTCCGCTGCGGAAGAGTTCGCGCACTTCGCGCTCTTGCGGTACGGAAAGAATCTCGAGACCGTAAGCGCGTCGCTGTTCTAACTGTTCCTTCTGCACGTCGGTAAATTCCGGCAGATGGTCTGCGGTCCATTTATTCTCGACAAACTCCAGCGGATAATCCTTGCGCAACGGATGTCCTTCCCAATCCGGCGGTAACAGAATTCGGCGAAGGTCCGGATGATTGCGAAACCTCACGCCGAAAAGGTCATAAACTTCCCGCTCCGGCCAATCAGCCGCAGGCCACACGCCAGTAACGCTGTCGACGCCCTCTCCATCAACCGCAACCTTCAAACGCACACGCTCGTTTGCGGGGATCGAATAGAGATTGTAAACGACTTCAAACGGCGCTTCCTTGCGATCCGGATAGTGAACGCAAGTCAAGTCAGAAAGATAATTGAACGGCGCGTCGCCATCGCTGCGCAGCGCCTCGCAGACTTCTACGATGTGCGCAGGTTCGACGCGAATCGAAAGCTGACCGAGAAACTCCGAAGCTTCAATCACCGCTCCATCAAACTTTTCGCGCAGCTTTTTCACCAGCGGATGACTGGCAGCATCGACAGGCTTTGGGCCTTCTTCTTTCTTTTTTACTGGAGCTTTGGGAGGTCCGGGTGTTGCTGCTTTCTGCGCCTGTTCTTTAGCTGCGGCGACGCGCGCTTTTGCCGCTTCAACTTGAGCGTCTTTCTCGGCGTCGGCTGAAAGAGAGGAGGGATTTGCAGGGCGCGCTTGATCCTGCTGGGTCTTTTCTGAGGGCGCGTCCGGTTTTGAACCCAAATCGGGCTTATCTTCCTGTGCCATACGCTGCGTTCAATACACTCTGAGTCATGACGCTCTGGCTTAGGGCCACGGGCGCGCGGATGCCACGCTCACGTGTAATGCTAAGTAAAACAGGTCGGACAGAACTGACTTGTAGCATGCGATTTACGCGATTGTCAATTGAGTTAATGGGAGCAAATCTCCCTCTCCCTTTGGGAGAGGGACGGGGTGAGGGCCTAGCTGCACAGACCAAGTGTTTCTATTTTTCTCTTTCGTCATCTTCGCAACGGCCCCAAGAAATTAAGAGAGATTCTTAACTTAATCTCGCTAAGCCCTCACCCCTGGCCCTCTCCCAAAGGGAGAGGGTGATTATCTCTTTTTCTTTCCCTTGACCTCGCCCGGCGGCGAGACACGCATCACTCCATGATCGTCGCGATAGAGACTGTAGGTCAGCTCTTTGACTTCGCCCTCTTCCTTCACTTTGACAGTAAAAGTCTTGTTCGCGCCGCGACCCTCAACGCGCAGAGGGAGATAGCCTTCCAAATCCGGACTGCGATAAGCCGTGTAATGATCCTGGTCATGTTTTTCATAGCCAAGCACGTAGATGCGATCGAAATCGGGCTCATCCACTTTGTGAGGTTCTTTCGAAGAACTTCTTTCGAGAATCACCCAACTGCCGGGCCGAGATTCTTTCGCCACGTCCTTGGTCTTGGTCGATGAAGCTTCGTCGCTGCTGTCTTCATCAAGCCGCCGCCAGGCCACAAACTCGCGGCCGGTGCGGTAATAAATGATATCGCTCGGCACGGTCAGCTCGACTTGCTTGCCAAAAATCCATCCTTCGGGCGCGGGCGAAATCGCCGGCGACAGCCGCACTTTATACCAGAGCTCCGTTGTCTCCTGCTCCTCCGGATTTTCTTCATCACTCTCCGCGTTCTTGTTGTTGCTGTTGGCGCTTCCCGCTTTAGGCGCGGTATCACTCTCGCTCGATTCGGCGCCTTTCTGTTTCGGCGCGCGCTTCCAACCAATAATCTCAAAGCTCGATCCGCTGTCGAGCCGCATCATTATGTTCTCGTTGTTGCTGCGATCCGGAGTCAGACGAAGATTCGAACTCGCATGCAGTTGGCCCGTCGCCTGTCCCGGCACGTTCTTGTCTTCATCGGCGAGCTTTCGCGCCTTTTCCAGGACATTGTCCGGCATTACATTGCGCGCCTCGATCCAGCCTTCAGTCTTCACTTCATCGTGTCCGCGGACGCGATACCAACGCTCCTTCTTGGTGTTATCGCTGGGGTCGGGAATGTCGATCGAGTCCAGAATGTCGACCGTATCGCCGCGGTTAACCTCGAGCAAATCAGCCGCCACGACTGCCGTCGAACTTCGTATCTGGGCACTATGAGCCACCACGACTCCTGTATTGTTGCGACTGGCGAGCGTGCTACATGCGCTGACCAGGATCGCGCTGCCGAAAAGAATGGCGCTTTTAAGCCAGACGTGATTCGAATGATTCATAAGCTGCTTCTAAGTACCCCGACGTTGGTGTCGCACATAATCATTGTAACCTAACTCGCGCAGCAAATCGCGCTGCCGCTTGGTTAGCGGCTCGCTGACGCTAATGCTGGTCCGCGAGCCGAACTTCTCGGCGCGCAAACCGAACGGCTCCAGTTCTGCCTGCAAATTGATGGCGACCGGATTACGAATGAACCTTTGAACAAAATCCTGGGACATCGATTCGCCAGCCAAAACATTCATCACCCCATCGTTGCCGTCGCCCTCGTTAAGAAGAGTACTTGAAGCCGGATCCGACGAATGATAATGCTGAAAGAGTCTACGATACACATCGTCGAGGGAGCGTTTTCCGTGACTCTGACTCCGCAACTTCAAATCATAGAGAAACGCGACCACCATGCTCTTCGAGTAAACGGAAGACTCCCCGACCGTCCATCTTCTTTGCGACGCCTCAACAAGCGACCAGCGATCGTGATCCACTCCGGCGACATAACCATCGTAAGCGCGAGCGATTGCGTTCAAAAACTCCGGCAGCGATAACAGGTCCAGTCGTACTGCCGTCCGGGCCGCTTGATATACTGTGAATCCTTCGTAGAACCAGTCGTAGTCATCGTTGAGCGCCAGACCATTCGGCACCCAGAAATGAAACAGCTCGTGCGTTAGCGGCGTGCTCAACCGAACCAACGCGGCGACCTTCGATGGTATTTGTCCCATTAATAGCGTGACCGTCGATCCGCGAGTCTCCGCACTCCATCTGTCCGCCAAAAGACCCTGGAACGGAAGCAGGATCAAGGTGGATTGTTTCGCTGGCATCGAGCCAAACACATCGCGATGCGCCTTGAGCACCTTGGCCGCCAACTCGGAAGCTTCACTGTCCGTGAACGCCCAGTCACCGTCCGCAACCAGATTGAATGCCATTCCTACTACCGTCGTGCGAGAGACTCGCAATCGGCTGCCGACAACAAACACAGCGTGATCCGAGTCTACGACTTCAAAACTCGCTGGTCGCGTTTCATTCTCATTCGCATGTACCGACCAACTTGCCGGCAGTTCAAACCGGATTGCCATTCTGCCTTTCTCGCGCCGATCATCAGTAGTAACGCTCGTATTTGGCAACAGATCACCGAGCATAAGGAGCCCGCGCTCGGTATTCAACCATGAAATCTTCACCGCCTCTGATGGCGCAGCGGATGGCGTAAGACGAACTTCGTATTGAAATCTCGATGCGGAGGCCTCTGACGCGAATTGTCCGGGCGCCATCTTTCGATATGGAATCTCAATGCCGGCGCTATCGAACAATCTCAATCCCTCGACTCTGCCGCCCAATCCCAGAATGCCGGCATAGCTGTCTCGAAAGGACCAGCCTTTGGTCGGGGCACAGCTTCCTTCGATAACCACCCGATTGGATTCGGGAACCGCTCGAATCAAAACCCGAAAATTCTGAGCAGACACGGGCGCCGCGAGGAGGCAAAGTGTCAGAACCGCGAGCGGTAGCGACCGGATCACACCGGCCACTTGGAAAGCACCAAACAAGTTGTGCGCCATGATCCGGTCGCTACCGCTCGCGGTTCTGACACCAAGTCTTAGACTTCTTGACTGCACTTGCACCCGTTGCATTGACACGCTGTTCAGGGCTGACTAGACTACCCTAGTCTAGCATCAAATTTCAGGACCGTGATCGACACTAAACCTTCAGCATCTTACCGTCGCCGTGCGCGCGCTCTCGCCGCTTTGCTATTGGCTTCCATTGCCTGGGGCGCGATTGCTGAAGCAACTCACCGTCATGGAAATCAATCGACTCTTCGCTCAAGGTTAACGCTAACGTCGGACGCCTCACGTCAGTCGTCCGCGAGGCTAGAAGCCCGAGAGACCGAAAACAGTCAGACCCGATCGTCAAACGCCAGTCAGTGTCTGATCTGTCAGCTTCAGCGGAATCTATCCACGATTCTGTTTGCGCCGCCGTTGCGAATTGCCACTGCTAATACGCTGTCGGCTCTTCTAAATCCCCAGTC
>QHXG01000752.1 GCA_003222845.1 Acidobacteriota bacterium
AGACGTTCATCGACCTTAATTCGGCAAATCCTGATGACGGAAAATCGTCAAACATGTTTCGCGAATCGACGAAGGCCTGGATCGGAGTCAACGACGACGGCATGCGTTGGCTTAGGGATGGCTCCTTCCTTTGGCTCAGTGACCGTAGCGGGTGGACGCACATTTACCACTATGGCGCCGACGGGAAGCTTATCAAACAAGTTACGAACGGCGACTGGGACGTGCAGTCATTCGGCGCAGTTCGTGAAGAGAAGGGAACTATTTACTTCAGCGCCAGCGAACATAGCTACATCGCTAACCATGTATATGCGATTAAGATGGATGGCACTGGTCTCAGCCGCATTACGATGACGGAAGGGAACCATCGGGCCTCGTTCAATCCAAACGCCACGTACTTTATTGATTCCTGGAACGATGTGAACACGCCGACGCAGGTTAGGCTTTATGAGGCAGCGGGCAAGATGGTTCGGGTAATCGACGATAACAAAGTTGACGCGCTGTCTCAATACAAGCTTGGCAAAGTTGAATTCGTGAATGTGAAGACCCGCGACGCCTTCACGATGGAAGCGATGATGATCAAGCCGCCCGACTTTGATCCATCCAAGAAATATCCGGTTTGGTCCTACACCTACAGCGGCCCCCAGGCGCCGCAGGTGCGCAACGCCTGGGGCGGCGCGCGTTACCTGTGGCATCAAATGCTGGCCGAAAAGGGCTACATCATATGGATGTGCGACAACCGCACTGCCAGCAGCAAGGGAGTTAACTCGGCCTGGCCGCTTTACAAAAATTTCGGCGAATTGGAGCTGCGCGATCTGGAAGACGGCTTCGCATGGCTGAAGAGCCAGCCTTACGTCGATGGTTCGCGCATCGGCCTGTGGGGTTGGAGCTACGGCGGCTACATGACCAGTTACGCGCTCACGCACAGCCAGACATTCAAGATCGGCATCGCTGGCGGCACCGTTTCGGACTGGCGTAACTACGATTCGATTTACACCGAGCGCTATATGCTGACACCACAGCACAATCCGGACGGCTACAAGAAAAGCTCACCAGTCAATGCCGCGAAAGACCTGCACGGCAAACTGCTTTTGATCCACGGTGCGATCGATGACAACGTGCACCTGGCCAACACCGTCCAGTTCATGTACGAATTGCAGAAAGCCGGCAAGCAAGTCCAATTTATGATCTATCCGAAGTCTCGCCACGGCGTCACAGATCCGCTTCTGGTGAAGCAT
>QHXG01000753.1 GCA_003222845.1 Acidobacteriota bacterium
AAGTTTGACGGAATACGAAAGTCAATTTGTAACTGACTCAGTCCACCTGTCGTTGAAGGATTGCCGCCGCCCCTTGGGTCTGTAAAGCTACCCAGGATCTTGTCAGGCGAATAGAAAGAGAAGGTGGGATTAGCGGCAGTGATCGGGAAATAGTCCACGCGGAAAAAGTCACCGCCGAACGAACCACGCGGCATTTCAAATTTCAAGCGGTCATAAAAGAAACCATAACTGCCAAAGATTTTCGTCTTACCGTCACCGAATACGTCGTACGCGCCGCCCAGGCGAGGAGCAATTTTCTTGCCCCAACCAAATTCAATACTCGGGATGGCCGAGCCGGCTAAAACGTCTCCAGCGTATTCTTTTTCGAATCGAACACCCAAATTCAACGAGAGACGACCGGTGGGCTGCCATCTATCCTGGAAGTAAAGGCCCTGGTAGAGGTTCTTGCCAATACCCTTCGTACCGCTTCGGGAAAGCTGGCCCACTCCAATACAGCTAGCTGATCCTAGCACGCAGGGAAGGCTCACACCGGTTCCGGCCTGAGCATAATCCTGACCATAAAAAAGCGTCACCGTGCCGGTGCCGGAGTTGCCCCTTTGGACATCGTTTACGATTCTGCCGCGCAGATAGCCACCCTTAAAATCGTGTTTGCCGCCAAAGCCATTTACCAGATAGCTAGCGTCCGCGGACCACTCATTTCTTATCGAAACGTCGCGAGTGGTAACGGAATTAGTGGTGAGATTCTGGAAACCAATCCCGCCCGGACATCCTGTCACAATCGTCGCGTAAGCGCTTGCTGAGCCGCCGCAGACATAGCGGGGTTCATTTTGCAGCGCGTAGTTTCCCTGCTTTTCATTCTGAAAGACTCGTCCATAACGGAATGAGGCGACGATTTTGCTGGTCGGTGTCCACTCGAAGTGGCTGGTGAAATTGTTTGAGCTATTCCGGCCACCTTGAAGAAGCGTGTACTCACCGGAAGGATAGGAAATTCCGTTGTAGGTGGTGTTAACCGGATTGGAAGTAGTGATACTCACGAACGGAATATTGCCGTGGCGAATTTCTGGATTCCACAAATAGGTCACCCCGCCTCTAAATTTTCGGAAAAACTCGGCATCCAGTCTCCCGAAAGCATATTCATTTCTGACGGTTTGTCTATATGTAATCGGGGGTTGTGGTGTTGTCCCTCCCGTGACGATTCTCGGAGCCGGAACAAATCGACCCGTTGAGAAGTTCGCATTGCTTATCGGAGCAATGAAATCCGAGATGCGCGTAGTTTGAAAGATCTGTGGCGAATAGCTGGCTAAGAACCACAAATGGTTCTTGAGAACTGGTCCGCCCAGAGTTCCGCTCGGGTAAAAATTCGCAAAATGATCTTTCTTCTGCTTTATTCCAAACAAAAAATCAGGGTTGGCAGCGATCGCGGCGGCGCTGGAACTGCTCGAAACAAAACGTTGCACTGTAAATCTTGGCGACGGCTGAAGTCTGCTGATCTCAAATCCCGAGCCAAAGTCTCCGTGAAACCCGTTCGAACCTGATTTGGTAACAACGGATACGACAGCACCTGAAGCTCCACCGTGCTCGGCTTCA
Organism: Acidobacteriota bacterium; assembly: GCA_003222845.1. Taxonomy (GTDB): domain Bacteria; phylum Acidobacteriota; class Blastocatellia; order Pyrinomonadales; family Pyrinomonadaceae; genus UBA11740. The sequence continues at coordinate 1,588 of QHXG01000753.1, forward strand.
AAACCGCCGGTCTTAATCTGGATTTCCGAAACCAGCGCGATCGGAATATTGTTTACGCCGTTGAGAACTCCGGTTCTAAAATTTTCAACCGATGTTCCGTCCACCAGAAATGTGTTTTCTGAACCCGAGGCGCCATCAACTTGAAAACCGCCCGAAAGAGGTTCTTGTCTGGTTGCCGGGGAAATTCTCAAAAGCGAATTAAAGCTGGTGCCTTTCGGTAGTTCCTCAATCATTTTGGGGGTGATGTTTGTCTGAACCTTACTCGCGGTTGGATCTATAACCCCGGCCACATCAGAAGCAGCAATATCAACCGTAGTCGTTGTTGCCGTTATACCCAACTTAACGTTGACTGTAGTAACTTTCTCGATAGTTACGGAGATATTCTCCACCGTAGCTGCCGCAAAACCGCTTAAAGCGGCAGTGGTGATTTTGTAGGTGCCGATAGGAATTTGTTGAATGCGAAAATCACCTTGATCATCGCTTTGAACGGTGCGCTTAAAACCCACTGTGACTCCAGTCAAGGTAACGCTGACATTACGGACGACAGCGCCATTCGGGTCAGTAACTTTGCCTTCGAGGTCGCCGGTTGTGCGCTGTCCGAAAACGGCCGTGGCGAAGCACACGACGAGTGAAATCGTCATGATGGTATGGCTGGGGATTCTTCTCATTTGTGTTCTCCTATTCGCCCGGCTAAACAGGCGGGTTGTAGTGAATAAAACTGCTTAATCGCTTTTACGAAAGGTCGCGCTGGTTTAAGGTGGTTTTAACTCAGATATTTGAAAAGCAAATCGCTGAAAAGGCAATTGATATGCCAGCGAACGCGAACGGAATAGCTAATCGGATAGGGTTCTCATATTCAATGAAATTTACACTAATTACGCAAACCTGTCCGAGCAAGGATGCAGGTCTTCTACAAGGTTTCGGTCAAGCATCCGATTTTTTGGATTTTCCCAAGGTCGCACGTTGCTCGAGACGTAGTCGAAGGTGAACGCC
>QHXG01000754.1 GCA_003222845.1 Acidobacteriota bacterium
TCCTTTCCGGCGACGTCAATAACGCGCTTAATAATGGACGAGCCGGAGGCCGGCCTCTTCAAGTGCAAGCCGGTGTTAAGGCAGGAAAGCGATTTCAGCGATTCGGAATTTTTGGTAAGGCTCGACCGGGCATAGTTAGCTTTAGCAGGACGCTAATAACGGACAGCGTAGTCTTCAACAACGGAGTTGGGCCGTTTACTAACTTTCATTATGCGAGGAGAACTTATTTCTCAATTGATCTCGGCGGCGTCCTTGAGTTTTATCCCTCAAAGAAAATCGTGACGCGAGTCGACGCAGGGGACACAATGATCCGTTACAGCCGAGCTCTTCAAGGTTTCATTTTGAATCCCTTCGAAGTGCCTGCTGAAACGCTGCATAATTTCCAATTCAGTTCTGGACTAGCATTTAGGTTCTAGTTTGTGCGCCTGATCGGATGGTTGACCTCCGGTCATCAAGCGAGTCCGACATCAAAGTCCAACCGCCCGCTTAACACGATTCCTCAAGGCCCAAACCGTTGGCGGTACTCGGTTGAAGTAATAAACGCTTTTACCACCGGCTTCGACAAAACAGTTAAGCTCTGGGACGTGGCTCCCAAGCAGGAACTGTGTACCCTGACCGTGCCGAGTGAAGTCAATTCAGTCGCATTTTCTCCGGACAACAAAGTTCTCGCCGCTGCTTCGAATGACAACAAGGTTTCGGCTATGGTTCGGTGCCCCGCGAGAAGAGTCTTTATCGAGATAATCCAGAGTGGCGCCGACGCGAACTAGCTGACGAACTCGCAAAAGAAATCGCCAGGTGCGATGCGGCCTTGGCGAAGATTAGCTGAATAGCATTGCTACCTGCCAGTCTGCTTTCGTTCCATCAACTCGATAAATCGTTTGAAGTGATGCTCAGCATCGTGTGGGCCGGGCGCGGCTTCGGGGTGGTATTGGACCGAAATGATCGGAAGCGTGCGATGCCGCATGCCTTCCACGCAGCGGTCATTGAGATTGACGTGCGTGACTTCGATTTCCGGCGGCAGAGTATCTGCCTGGACCGCGAACCCGTGATTGTGCGAAGTGATCTCAACGTGGCCGTCGCTAAAGTCCTTTACCGGTTGATTGCCACCGCGATGTCCGAAGACTAGTTTGAAAGTCTGGCCGCCAAACGCGCGCCCAAGCAATTGATGGCCGAAGCAGATACCAAACGTGGGCACGCCTGATTGCGCGACCTGCTTTACTTCTTCGACTTCTTTGGTCATCGACGCCGGATCGCCGGGGCCGTTTGAAAGGAAGACTCCGTCAGGTTTCATTGCGAATACTTCGCTGGCTGAAGTCGAAGCCGGCACGACCGTCAGGCGACAACCCAACTGCGCCAATTCCCTAAGGCTATTCATCTTGACGCCGAAGTCATAACAGATGACGTGAAATCGCTCTTGGCCTGCGGCAGAAACTTCGTAAGGCTGCTTGGTAGTGACCACGCTGGCCAGTTCGCGATTCTCCATTGGCGGTGAACGGCGCGCTTTGTCGATTACACTCTCCGTATTGGTATCGACAGTTGAGAGACAAGCGCGCATCGCGCCTTTATCGCGGATGTGACGCACCAGCGCCCGCGTATCGATATGATCGATGGCGACGATGTTCCAGCGTTTGAGGTAGCCATCGAGCGATTCTTCCGCGCGCCAACTTGAAGCCATGCGGCTGGCTTCGCGTACCACGAAGCCTTCGACCCACGGGCGGCTCGATTCAGGATCTTTGCTATTCACTCCGTAATTCCCGATTAAGGGATAAGTCATGCAGACGATCTGCCCGGCATAAGAAGGATCGGTGAGCACTTCCTGATAGCCGGTCATGGAGGTATTGAAGACCATCTCGCCACAGGCCTCGCCTTCGGCAGCCCATGATCGACCGCGAAAGACTCGGCCGTCTTCGAGAGCGAGGATGGCTGGTTTCAGTTGGAGGCTCACGGTTGAAGGTTTTTTGGGCCGCTTGCTATTACGTCAGCGATTCCTGAAAGAATAGTTTGCTGACTGGACAGGAGAAACCGGGCAGCAGCAGAGAAGTTAAATTATCGGTGTCGTGCAGCGTGGCAACGAGCTTAAGAGCAGCATCTTCGCGTCGATAAACTTCGACGAATCTTTGTATCCAGCTTACGATCCAATATTCATCAACGCCGCGGCGCGAATAGAGATTGAGTTTTACTTTGCGGTCGCGCTCCTGGTTGGCTTTGCCAGGCGAGAGCACTTCGATGACCAACTCTGGCGCAACAGTCAGATGACCGGCTTCATCAGCGGCATCAGAGAGTCGGTCGCGGGACATCCAAACAACATCAGGCGCCACATCATCATACTCGCCAAAGATCAAACCTGGCGCCGTGAACACGGCGCCTATTTCGCTTTTGAGATTCCACTCAACGAGAAAGTGGGTCAAAAGACTGCACGTGTATTGGTGTTCGTAACTCGGCTGTCTGGACACGTAGAGTTCTCCGTCGACGATTTCGTAGCGCTTGCCGTCATCAGGCATCAGCGCTAACTGCGGGGAAGTAAATTTTTCGGCAACTGCAGTGTTGTTTCCCACGACTTTGACCTCTGGATTGAAAGTTCGATGTCGGCCGATTCCATCCGAAACAGGCCATACGCTGTGCTTGAGAGAATCGTGCGCTCACGCCCTGTCGGTAGTCAAGCGCGACTTGTTCGCCGTCTTCAAAAACTGCTGGGCTTCATTCAACCAGCGTTTCTCGATTCGGTATTTGTAAGCAGGCGCAGTCTTGACGGCGTCGATGCAGGCCTGCATCGAACTTGCGGCTTCCTGCTGGTCGCCGAGGCCCGCGTAAGCGCGGCCCATTAGGTAGAGACCCTGCGGATCGTTTTCGCGACGGTCTAAAAACCTCTCCAGCGCCTCGCGAGCGTCGCCGTACTGACCCGCGGCTATATAAGTCGCGCCGATCTCACGCCAGATTTCCTGTTGCGCATGCGACTGATCGCGCTGCACGACCTGCTCGAAGTGTCCGATAGCTTCGGCTAGCCGATTCTGGGCACGGGCGATGCGGCCAAGTTGATAGTGAGCATCCAGCTCGTCCGTGTCGATCTCGATCGCACGTTGAAAGCGCTCGCGCGCCTGGTCCAATTCACCGCGTTGCTGATGAATCAAGCCGAGATTGTAATGCGCGGACGAATCACGCGGATTGATCGTTGCGGCTTCCAGGTTCTGTTTGAAAGCCGCCCGCGCGCGTTGATTGCTGACGATGCCACTAAAGTAACCGCGCAATAAGAAGAAAAGCATTAGGAGGAGAAACGGCGAGCCGATAATCCTGGTGAACAGCAAGAGCCAAATTGGCGAGAGCAACAACGCCGCCGCATATCCCAACGAGACGACGGCGATCGAGCGCAGGAAGGAAAGACGAAAAACCTTGCGCACGGATTCGAGCGCGCCAATCGTGAAGATGGCTATTTTGACGGTGCGAAAGAGGCTGCCGGCCACAAACACCGGATCGCGCAATTCTCGGTCCAACTCTTGCTGCACTTCCACCGGCAGCTTGAGCAACGACTTGATCTGTTCCGCCGATTGCATCGAGCTGGCCACATAAGCAGCCTGCACACCGCTAAAGTGAAAGAAGATTGAAATCAGGATCGCCACCAAATTGGCAGCCATCAACGCATAAAAGATTACCGAAGCCAGCGACGCGTATTCCTGTTGCAGCACCAGACCAAAACTGCCACGCCGGTCGAACAGGTTCGCCACCAGAGCGAACAGCGGGACGAACACGATGGCATACGGCAGGATAGAAGTCGCCGCGTGAAAAACGTTGGCGCCAATTACCTGCGGACGAACGAGCAAGGACCTGTTACCGGCGAGCCATTGAATTGCGAACAGGTAAAGCACCTGCGACAGATAAGCGCAAATAATCGCCGGCATGAGCGCGCCGCGATCACGCACCTCACGCATCCCGCGCAACGGTGCATAAAAAATCATCGAGATCAATCGCAGCCAGTCAGTCATAAACAGTTACACAGGTCACGGCGTGTGATTTCCAGTTCGAGTCTCACGTCTCAATCACAGACTGAAGTCTATGTTACTTCACCGCTCATCCGAATCAGGCGCACTAAATGCCTCGCGTCGATAACCCGGGCCCGGTGGGATCCCATCATTATTCGGATGCGAAATTACGGTAGCGTTGTTTAGCGGCCAATAGCGAAACAGCGCTTTGCCATAGATGTATTTCTTGGGCACCAGGCCCCAGATGCGCGAGTCGCTCGAGTTGTCCCGATTATCGCCCATGACGAAATAGTATCCCGGCTTAACGTAAGTCGGCGGCCGGCTAGCGTGTGACATGTTTAGTTGCTGATTGAGATACGACTCATCCAGGTCGATACCATTCACGCGCACATGGCCCTCGTGCACTTCGACCGTGTCACCGGGCAGGCCGATGACTCGCTTGATATAACTCTTGGAAGGATCGTCGGGAAACCAGAAAACCACTATGTCGCCCCGATAGACCTTTGGCGCCCAGCGATAATCGTCGTAATAGATCAGCTTGTTGACGAAGATGCGCTCGCCGTCATGCAGGTAAGGCAGCATCGACGTGCCTTCGACCTTGACAGGTTGGATGATGAACACCATCACCAGCGCCAGCAGCATTAGCGCGAAGATCAGATCGCGAACCAGTAAACGTGATTCCTGCCACAAGTG
>QHXG01000755.1 GCA_003222845.1 Acidobacteriota bacterium
GAGGACGAGAAGGAAAAAGAGAAGCGCGACGGACGCGAAAGGTTCCTTTTTGTATGGGCCGGAGATCAGGCACGTACCAATCCGGACTTTCTGGCCGTAGTGAACTTCGATGAAAGCTCCCGTGATTACGGCAAAGTCATCACGACTGTTCCCTTGCCTAGCCCAGGCGCTACGGGCAACGAGCCACATCACGTCGGACTGTCGCGCGACGGCAAAGTGCTGGCCTGCGGCGGTCTGTTGAGCGTTCTTCGCGCGCAGAAAGAAATTTTCTTTTTCGATGTTTCAAATCCGAAGGCGCCACGATTTATCTCCGCCGCTGACCCGCCACAATCGGCAATCACCGATGAGTTTTATCCTCTGGCGGACGGAGGCTTTCTAGTGACGATGATGGGCGGCGCCGCCGGACATGCGCCGGGCCGCGTTGCTGAGTTTACCAAAGACTTGCAACTGGTTACGGAATATCCCGCCGATCCGCCGATGGACGGTTTCAATCCTCACGGTATCTCGGTACGACCCGAAATGAATTTGATGGTCACCAGCGACTTCATCTGCCCCTCAACGACATTGCACGCGATGCCGGGCGGCCTGGACCTGCGCGGCAGCGTGAGGGTTTGGGACTTCAAGAATCGGAAGATCCTGCGAACGATCAATATTCCCAATCCCGCCGGAACGATCGATGTGAAGTTGATACCCGAAGACGAACGTGGCCGAGCTTACACTGCGGGGATGACTGACGATCAACTCTATTTGATCGATACCAAGAGAGGAACCGCAACTTCGGTCTTTGATTTCTCGACGATTGCGAAGGGCGGTTGGCCGCAGCTCATGCGAACGACGAAAGATGGAAAGCGCCTGTTCATCTCGATGAATATGGCGGGCAAGATCGTCATGTTCGACACCTCGAATCCCGAGAAGCCCCGGGTCTTGGATGTTCTCGATCTGGGTGCAGATTCCGGCCCACATTACATCGCGCTGACCAACGACGAGAGCCGGCTGGTCATCTCGGATTACTTTCTTAACGAGGACGATGCGGGCAAGGTTCACGCCGAAGGTGATCATCTCGTTCACGTCGCCCGAGTGACAGACCGAACCCTGGTCCTCGATCGTCGCTTTCAACTCAATTTCAATACCGCGTTCGCGACCGGGCCAGCGCGCCCGCATGGATTGGCTTTCAAATAACCACCCAGCTCGCGGCTCCGGTGAGCGTGTGCTCAGTAAAACAGGGGGCCAACCTGCTCACATCCTGAAACAACAAGAACCTGAACAGATGGCGCCTGTCCATAGACCTCTGAGGGAAAGACAATGTTGAGAACGAAGTCAAAGCGTGGCCGCAGCCTCGCTCGAAGATGCGCAGCGATGATGATTGTCACCAGCCTGGTAGCCTTCTTCGTGCTATCTCGGCTTCCAAATGCGGCGAGCGCGGAGTCAGGCGATCTTGATGGAACCTTCGGCGCCGGCGGCATAGTCACTACCGATTTCTTCGGCGCCGATGATGAAGCCAGCGCGGTGGCGATCCAGGCAGACGGCAAGATCGTCGCGGCCGGCTATGCACTTAATGCTTCCACCGGCAATTACGACTTCGCGCTCGCGCGATACAACATCGACGGCAGCCTGGACGATGCAACGGCGAGCGACATCACGCCGGGCGATCAATTCGGAACAGGCGGCAAGGTCACCACTGACTTCGCAGGCGGTAGCGACAAGGCCGCAGCCATCGCAATCCAATCGGACGGCAAGATTGTTGTCGCGGGGTTGGCCTTCAACACCAGGGGCAATGACGACTTTGCCTTGGTCCGTTATAACACCGATGGCAGTCTCGACACTTCCTTTGGACCAAATCACACCGGGAAAGTAACTACCGATTTCGGTGGATACGATCTCGCTACCTCACTGTTAATCCAAACGGATGGCCGCATTATTGTTGGCGGACAAGCCAGCAGTTCAGGCTTCGTCGGAAATTGCGCGCTGGCGCGTTACAACGCCGATGGCAGCCTAGACAGTGCTTTTGGAGTTAATCATGATGGCAAAGCGTTGCTGGATCTGGGTGGGCAGAACGCTATCTCGGCGCTCGTGCTGACGTCAGACGGTCGCATCATCGCAGCAGGCTCAAACTCAAACGCGGACTTCACAAACTTTAATTTTGCGTTGTTGCGATTGACGACCGACGGACTACTGGATTCCAGCTTTGGCACCGGTGGACATGTCATCACAGACTTCAGCGGCGGCAACGATATCGCCAGCCCAATGACAATCCAGGCAGACGATAAGATCGTGGTCGCTGGACTGGCTCCTGGCTTCGCGCCGAACGAATTTGCGCTCGCGCGC